>NZ_JAHCZE010000060.1:0-9775 GCF_018501205.1 Campylobacter sp. 2018MI01
GCTATTAGTATAAACACAAGTAAGTATTTAAAATAAGCATAAAAAATAAAACTAGCAAGTATCATAAAAACTTTTGATAGATTTATTTGTTTATAGTAATTTAGCGTGTGATATAAAATAAATGTTATTGGTAAAAATATAAATATAAATAGATTGGAATTAAAGAGCATTTAATAATCCTAATTGATTTAATATGTAAATTTATACTATAATAAAACAAATAATTTTAAGGAAACAATTGTGGATAATATAGATAATTTATTGTTAGAATGGCAACTAAATGAAGACGAAAATAAAATTAAAAATATTTCAAAAAAAATAACAAAAAAAGAAGCATACTTACTATGCAAAAGACTATATAAAAAAACTTCTAATGATTTTTATCTAAAATCTATCAAGAAAATTAATTGGAAATATATTCCATACACAATATATTTAAAGAAAAAATATGGTTTTAATAATGATAAAACAAACAATACAATAAATAAGATTAAAGAAATATTATCAAGCGATAATTCAAAAAAAGTATGTATATTTCAATTATCTTTTTATGACAAAAAAGGAAAAAATTTTTTCTCAGGCGGAGCAGAAAGATATGCTTTAGATTTAGCAGATATTATTTCTAAAAGAAACTATAAAACATATTTAATACAATTAGGCTCTGAAGAGCAAGACAATCCTTGGATTTTAAACAAAGGCAATTTGACAATTTTAGGAATCAATTTAAATTTAAATAGTTATAACTATTTGACAACTAAAATTAGTGATTTTTTTGAATTAATCATTTATTCTGGAATGACTGACTGGTTTCCTTGCAAGCAAAATTTCAACAAATCAATCATTATTTCACATGGTATAACTTGGGATAACCCTTGCAGTGACGCATGTATTTCATTCATAAAAAACAATCTATTTACATCAAAAACAATTGTTTCTGTTGATACAAACACCATATCTTGGTTTAGATCTACTTTTGCTAAATATATAAAGACAAATAATATCCAATTTAATTATATTGCAAATTATGTTGATTTAACCAATTTTTACTCTAATAGAAATAAAAACAATAATATTAAAATTTTATTTCCTAGAAGATGTTCTGATGAAAGAGGATTTTGGATTATGCATGAAGCTATGATGTATATTCTAGAAAAGTATGATTTTGTTGAATTAGACATTGTTGGATTTGTACACGAAGACAAAATACAAAAAGCAATAGATTTAATGAAGTCTAAATTTAAAAATCGTGTTGATAATAGAGTTTTAGATTCTAGCATAATGAAAGAAGCATATAGCAATGCAGATATTTCATTAATTCCTACACTATATAGCGAAGGAACATCATTATCTTGCATAGAAGCTATGGCTTCTGGTAACGCAGTAATTGCAACAAATATAGGAGGATTAACAAATCTAATAATTGATGGTTATAACGGAATTTTAATAAATCCAGAAACAAATTCATTAATAGCTGCTATCGAATTTTTACTTAATAACCCTAAGGAATTAGAAAAAATATCTAAAAATGCAACTGAAGTATCAAAAGTATTTAGTAAAGAAATTTGGGAAAGAAAATGGAATAATGTATTTTCTTCTTTTATAGATTAAGCAAATAGTTGCTTAATCTATACTATCTTTTAAAAAATATATCAATATAATCTTTAATGTATATGCTAGCATTACCGCTACCATAAGGGTTTTCTTTAATAATCCTTGTATCTTTTTTGTGTTTATCTAATATATTAGTAGCTTCACTTATTATTTTATTATAATCAGCTCCTACAAGTTTTGAAAAACCAGCATTTACGCCTTCTATTCTTTCTGTTTCATATCTTAAAACCAAAATAGGAACATTAAAACTAGGTGCTTCTTCTTGTATTCCTCCACTATCTGTTAAAATAAGTTTAGAATTTTTCATAACACTAATTAACATAGGATATTCCAACGGATTAGTTAACATAACATTGCTTATACTAGATAATTCTTCATATATTTTATTTTTTACATTAGGATTTGGATGAACTGGTATTAAAAAACTATGATCTTTAAACTTATTTGCTAAATCTTTAATAGCTTTACAAATAACTTCTAACCTATCACCATGATTTTCTCTGCGATGAATGGTTGCCAATACTAATTTTTCTTTATCAATATTTTCTAAAAACTTATCAGATTTTTGCATAATTTCATCAGATAAACAAGCTAAAGCATCAATAGATGTGTTTCCAACCATAAAAACATTTTTATCAATACCTTCTTTTTTTAATGCCTGCACTGCATCGTTTGTTGGAGCAAAATGTAAGGTTGTAATTTTACTAACCATAGCTCTAATTGCTTCTTCTGGAAATGGCTCGAATATATCATTTGATCTAAGACCAGCTTCAATATGAAAAACAGGGATTTTATTATAAAAGCTTACCAACGCTCCACAAAATACGCTCATGGTATCGCCTTGTACTATAGTTGCATGAATAGTATTATCATTAAATACATCTTGCAATTTTAACATAATCCTTGATTGAATATCAACTAATTTTTGATTTTCTCTCATACAATCAAGTTTAATATCTGCTTGTATATCAAAAAATTCAAGAGTTTGATTTGATAATTCTTTTTGTTGTTCGGTATTACATACTATTACATTATAAAGATTTGGGTATTTTTTTAGTTCTAAAATTACAGGTGCTAACTTAATAGCTTCAGGTCTAGTTCCAAATACAACAAGTATATTTTTTACCATAAACATTTCCTTACTTTAATTATTTAATATAACAATAATATCATTCAAAAGGTACTACATGCTTATATTAAATAACGAATTTGATATAATTTTTAACAAAATTTATTCAAACATAAATTTTACATTACTAAGATTTAACAAAAATATAAAAAACTTATTAGAAACAAGCAATAACAATTCATTTAAACAAGATATTTTAAACACTTTAAAACTAAATAATCCTAAAATCATACACGCTATTTCTTGTCCTTGCTGTGATTTTGCATCTAGTTATTTTTACCAACAACAAATAAAAAATAAAAACATTAGCTTAAGCAATATTTTCGTTAATAATAAAAAATTTAAAGAATATTTTGAAAAAATAAAAAAAGATGCAATTGTGATAGCAAATCATCGTGCTAAAAATAAAAAAATAGGTAATTTAAATGTTTTAAAATATTACGAAATTGGCGATGATTGTAATGATTTTTATAGCAATCATTTAGATAGTTTAATTAACGAAATTATTAATGATTTTGGCAATAAAAAAGATTTATTATATGTTGTATCTGCTGGTCCTTTAGCAGAAATTATAATACATAAATTATTTGAAAATAACGAAGATAATCAATATATAGATTTTGGCTCTTCAATTGATTTTTATTTTAAAGACAAAATACAACTAAAACCATATATGAATAGCTCTAGCGAGTATGCAAATAAAAATTGTAAAATGAAAATTTATCCTAAAGAAGAGCTAGAAATCAGTGTTGTTTTAAATTTATATAAAAGACCACATGTATTACCACTACAAATAGAATCTATAAAAAACCAATCAATTAAGCCAAAAGAAATTTTAATCTATCAAGATGGAGTATTTGAAGGCATTCAAATGTGCAAAGAAGCACAAGAAATAGCTACAAATATTGAAATTTCTCAAGAAAACAAAGGCGTTTGGCAAAGATTTCATTTCGCACAAAGAGCAACATCAAAATATGTTTGTGTATTTGATGATGATACCTTACCAGGGCGTGATTTTTTAGCAAATTGCCTTAATGAAATGCATAAACAAGAAGGTTTATATGGAGCAATAGGTGTTGTAATGAAAAAACCAAGAGATTATCCGCAAAATATTTTTAGACTAGGTTGGGCATGCCCTAATGAAATAACTGCCTTAGTAGATTTTGTAGGACATGCGTGGTTTTTTAAAAAGGAATGGTTAAAATACTTATTAAATGCGCCAAAAGAAATGCAAGATTTGAAAGTAGCAGGAGAAGATATAGGATTTTCACTAATGTTACAAAAACACAATATACAAACTTTTGTTCCGCCACACAATAAAAATAATAAAAAAATATGGGGAGCTGACCCTGAATTAAGCGTTAAATATGGGATAGAAAAATGCGGTATATCTATGAGCGATGAGAATGTTAAGAAATTTAATAAAGCTCTTAATTTGGCAATGGATAATGGTTTTATACCGCTAATTAACAACAATGATATGTTTAATAAAACACTAAATATTTTTAATGAAAGTATAAAAAATAGAGATAATTATTTTAAAAGATTAGAAAGAGCTATTAGACATTTTATTAAGAAAAAATTAGGGATACAAAAATATCAATAATGCAAACAAAAGGAATTAAATGATAAATTACGAAGGGTATTTTGAAAAAACTAGCAAAGAAATCATAAATGATTATATAGATAGAATGAATGCTGAAAGGCAAAGTGGCGAAGTGGGATTTTATGATTTACCGCTAGAATTTGAAATAGGAATTTCAAAATTAAAAGAAACAAAAGCAATCTTTGCAAACAAAAGTCATTTTGTAGTGCTTGGAATGGGTGGTAGTAGCGTTGGTACAAGGGCGATTTCTAGTTTTTTAGGCATTAAAAACATTGATTTTTTAGACAATATCTCAACCACTCTTTTTAATGAAATCTTAGAAAAAATTAGCCTTGAAAAAACCCTTTTTATCCTTGTTTCAAAATCAGGAAATACTATTGAATGCATAAGTTATTTTAGGATTTTATGCGACGAATTAAATCTTAGCGTAGATGAGCTAAAGCACCATTTTATCGGTATTTGCATGAAAGAAACCAAGCTTTATGAGTTTTTGCAAACAAACGAAATTCTGCATTTTGATTTAGACGAAAATGTTAGTGGTAGATTTTCCGTGCTTGGCAATGTTGGGCTTGTGCCATTATATTTTGCAGGGGCTGATGTAGAAAGTATTATAAATGGTGCAAAAGCTTGTATGAACGATACTTTGGCTCGTGAGCATATCATAAATCTAGCCTACACGCTAACAACAAAAATGATTAATAAAAACTATGTTTTATTTACATATTGCGAAGAATTACGCCATTTTAACGAATGGTTCGTTCAGCTTGTAGCCGAAAGTCTTGGGAAATTTAAAGAATATAAACGCGTAGGACTTACACCAATTAGTCTAATAGGACCAAAAGACCAGCATTCGTTTTTACAACTCATAATTGAAGGGCCAAAAGATAAATTCGTAGAATTTATCCGTATAAAACCAAATCCAAATAGCCCCAAAATAAAGCACATAAAAGGACTTGAAAATCTTGAAAATCAAAGCGTAGGACATAGTTTAGATGAGCTACTTTACGCTCAAAGCAAATCGTGTCTTGATGCGATAAAAGCTGAAGGAATAGAAACAAGTCTAATTGAGCTTGATAGCAAAAGTGCTTATAATATCGGATATTTAATATATTATTATGAGTTATTAGTTGGTGCTTGTGGGCTTATGATAGGCATTAGCACTTACGATCAACCTGGTGTTGAAAGTGCAAAAAAACTTCTAAAAATATTATTAACTACAAAATAATCATAAAATAAAATTAGGAATTTCACATTCCTAATTTTTAACTATCTTATAAAGTCTTAATGTATTTAGCTAAAGCTTTAAAATCTTCATCATTTAGATTTTTTACTTGTAATTGCATAGTTTTTTGAGATTTACCACCAAAAGTTCCCGCCTTATATCCACTTAAAGCTTCATAAATTTCGCTCTCACTTAAAGTATTTATTACAACTTCAGCCCCAGGAGCTAATTTTTCTGCATTTTTTCCATGACAGGCAATACATTTTTTAAATAAAGTCGCCGCATCAGTTTTTAAAACATTTTCAACACTACTACTAACCTTATCAATGCCATCAGTAATTGCTTTAGCTGCACTATCTGTGCTTTCTTTTATTGTATTTGCAACTTCATTGGTGCTTTCTTTTAAATTATTAGCAACGCTTTTTGTAGTATCACTAATGCTATCTACTGCAGAATTTATCATAGGTTCAACTTGATTTGCAGCAGTATTTATATGTTCATCAACCTTTGTTGCCACATTATCTACAATTGTATCTATTTTCTTAGCCACTTCTTCAGTGCTTGATTTTACATTTTGACTAAGCTCTTGAGCTGGTTTTTGCTCTTCTTTTTTATCGTTACAACCTGTTTGAATTATTAAAGCACTAATTGCTGCTAAACTTAAAAATATTTTTTTCATATTTTCTCCTTAAATAAATTAAAAGGCAAAATACTAGCATTTTTTAATAATTGTAATATTAAAATAAAAAATTAATTTATTATATATTATTTTATATAATAAGCTTTTAAATTCAGTTTTATTAAAGATTTTTTAATATATAATTTTTTATATTTTAAAGGAGTAAGTATGAAAAAAGCATTATTATTTTTAAGTTTAAGTTCTTTTGCATTAGCAAATACTTTAAATATCGCAGCAGCTGCAAACATAAGCTATCCACTAAACGAATTAAAGCAAAAATTTGAAAAACTACACCCAGATATAAAACTTAATGTCAATACAGGTGCTAGTGGTAGCTTTAACGCACAAATTAAAAATGGAGCAAATTATGATGTATTCTTATCTGCAAATATGGAATTTGCTAAAGATTTAGAAGAATTAACTAAAAATCAAGCAATCACTTATGCAAAAGGAAAGCTAATATTATTTTCAGCTAAAAAAAAGCCTAATTTAGATGATTTAAAAACCGCATCTTGTATAGCTATAGCAAACCCAAACACAGCTCCTTATGGAAAAGCAGCTAAAGAAGTATTAAATCAAATTCCAAATAGTTCAAACATAATAACGGCTACAAATATTTCAGCAACATTACTACAAGCTACAAAAGCTTGTGATTATGCTTTTGTAGCAGCGTCTAGCGTAGAGCAAATTAAAGAATTAGGTTTTAGTGATGAAAACATATTAAAAATTGATGATAAATTATACGAACCAATTTTACAAGGTATGATAATTACAAGTAAAGAAAAAAATGCTAAAGTGTTTTATGATTTTATATTAAGCCCTGATGCAAAGGAAATTTTTAATAAATATGGCTATGAATGAGCTGGATTTAAAACACGATTTTAAAGACTTTAAAATAAATGCTAGATTAAGCTTTGATGATGGAGAAATTATCGCATTGTTTGGTGATAGCGGAAGTGGTAAAAGCACTATTTTAAAATTAATAGCTGGGCTTATTAATAAGCCTTTGCTAAAAGATATTGCTTTTTTATTTCAAGATTGCACATTGTTTGATAATTTTAATGTATATGAAAATCTAGTTTTTACAAATACTAAAACTCTTTTAGATGATTTAAAATATATTTTTGGTAAAAAATTAGATAAAAATACAAGTAATTTTTACGATGAATTATTAAAACTAGCTAATTTAGAAGAGCACAAAACTAAAAAAATCAGCACTCTAAGCGGAGGACAAAAACAAAGACTAGCATTAATTTGTGCCTTAAGCAAAAATGCAAAATATATATTATTAGACGAGCCTTTAAGTGCACTTGATGATAGTAACAAAATAGCACTTATAAAACTAATCAAAAAAATAAATCAAGACTACAAAAGAACAATTATTTTTGTATCTCATTCGTGTTTTGAAATAAATGCCCTTGCTGATAAAATATATTTTGTAAAAAATGGTAGTTTTGAAAAATGTCTTAATAAAGAAGAATTTTTTATAGAAAAAATCCAAAATAATGAGTTTTTATGCAAGAATTAACACCAATTTTCTTATCACTTAAGTTATCTTTCGTAACTACTATAATATTATTTTTTATTTGCTTATATCCTGCATTTTATCTAAGCCAAAAAGAGTTTTTTGGTAAAAAAATACTATTAAGCATAATTTCATTGCCACTTGTGCTACCCCCTACCGTTTTAGGCTTTTATTTATTGGTGCTATTAAGTCCTAATAATTATTTAGGGCAATTTTTAGCTAAATTTGATATTAAACTTGTTTTTAATTTTAAGGCTTTATTGATTGCTTCAATAATTTATTCTATGCCTTTTATGTTTAATCCTATTTATAGTGCGTTTAATGCTTTGCCCAAAAATCTTTTTGATAGAGCTAAATTACTTGAAAAATCTCAAGCTAACATAATATTTCGCCTTTGTTTGCCGCTAATAATCCCTAGTATAATAAGTGCTAGTGTTATGAGTTTTGCTCATACTATGGGAGAATTTGGTGTAGTAATGATGATAGGCGGTAGCGTAGCAGGAGAGACAAAAGTCGCTTCTATTGCCGTATTTGAAGCATTAGAAACACTAGATTTAAATAAAGCAAATGAGCTTAGTATAATATTATTGGCTATTTCTTTTATTATTTTATTTGCCTTACAATTTATAAAACAAAATAAATATAAATCCTAATTTAAATTCTTTAAATTAAAGAATAAATAATGATAAAAATTGAGAGTATAGAGAATATAATAGGTTAAAAGCTGTAGGGTAAAACTTAAAGGAGAGCCTATTTTCAAAATAAAAATAAATAATATAGGAAAATATTATGCAAAACAACAATGAGCCTATTTTTGTGATGAATAGAAAAAAATCTTTTTTCGTATCTCTTTATTATATATTTGTTTTTATATGGGATTTAGCAACTTTACTGATTGGAATATGTTTTATAGATTTAGATAATTTTTTAGCAAATATTATTGGTTTTATTATAGTTGCTATTATACCTTATCATTTTTTTGTGCAATTGATATTAAAACGGTTATTTGTTATGAAGATTTTTTCATAATTAAGAGAAAGTTTTGCACTCAAAAGGTTTGCTATAGAAAATTTAAAGATTATTGGTTTTTTACTTCTATTACTAATAATAATATAGTAGTTAGGTTTAAGAAATTTAAATTTCCGATACATATAAATCAAAATATGTTTACAAAAGATGAAATTAAAAATTTTATTGAAATTTTAGAAAAAAACAATATCAAGCGTTATAGTTGGTTTGATTAATTAAGTATTGTAAATACTACTGAAAGAATTTTATGAAACTAGTATTTCTTGCTATGATAGTTGTAGGATTTGCATTCTTATATGAAGCTTACCCGTATAAAAAATTTAAGGCTAAACTTTTCTTTAAATGTGTATTTTGCTTTCGTTATTTTAAAGTAATTTCAAAAGAATATAAACCAAAAGATAAAAACCACATATATTATAATTTTATAGAAAATTTTCTTTATTATTTTAAATTTGTAATATTAGTTCTTTCATATACGCTTTTTTATTCTGGAATACTATTATTATGCCTTAATCTAACCCTTTAGATTAAAAATTTATAAGCTATGTTATTAATCTAAAAAATTAATTTACGAATAGCTCATTTAAATCTAATAAGCAAGGCTAAGCCACTATTATAAATCTTATTAATTATATTAACACCGCACCAACAATTCAATCAATCACTAAATCCACTAATTTATAAGCTATTTTTTATTACACTAAAAATAATACTATAATCATTTCCTAAATCATCTTATAAAGCATTTTAGAAATAACTCTTATCAAACTACATTAAAAATATTTAAGATAAATTCCTATATTAAATAAAATAAAAAATTTATCTATCAATTTGTATTAAACCCACTACAACATCATTAAATCTATATTATCCACAGCTTATTTATTTCATTAAAAAAGCTTTTAAAAACATTATTTATCCTGTAAAGGTATAAAATTAGTTTATATAGTTTTATTATTTAAATATTTTAAACA
>NZ_JAHCZE010000061.1:0-9695 GCF_018501205.1 Campylobacter sp. 2018MI01
GTATTTTTATTAAATAATAAAGCTTTTTTGATTTATAAGATACAATTTTAAATTCTTTTAATAAAAATATAAATATTTATGATAATTTTAAGTCTTTATTATAAGTAGTATATTTTGTAGATAAAAATAAGGCTTTAGGTAATTTTTGTGATTAAGCATATTAAATCATATATTATTTTTATATTTTTTTAAGGATATATAAAATCTCTTTTACATGGATTTTACGATTATTTAGATTTCTACTTGCTCTAAAGGTATTATATTTTTGCTCTAATATATTTAAGCTACCAAATTTTAAAAGAGTGTTTTGAAATTCATCTTCACTTATTATGCCTTCGTTGTTATATGAGATTAAAATTATTTTTGCTTTTAGATTGTTTATTAGCTCAAAAAAGCTTTCGCTAGCTGTTTTTTTAGAATTATAAACGCTTTTATTCCAATCCTTTGTAATACCTGAAACCTTAGAAATATCTTGTGGTTTAATATAATTTGTAATTAGATTTAGCATAAAATAATTTGAGCCATAAGGGTGCTGATTGTAAGGCGGGTCAATATAGCATAAATCACAATCAAGCTCATTTGCTAAAACATTTGCGTCTTGCCAAAACACATTAAAAGGCACATTATGGTTTGAAAAAATAGGCATTGCTAATTCAATATTAGCAATAATTCTACTAAGAGCATTTTTGCCACTTCCGCCCCATTCTCCTATGCCGTTTTTATTCTTGTAAAAGCCTTTAAAAACACCACTTGTATTTACTTTTACACTAGCTTCATATAAAAGTGGTGCTAAAAAGTATTTTTTATATTTGTGATTTTCTAGTAATAATCTTGCTGTATCAATATAACTAGCATTATAATTTGTATAAAAAGCTCTATCATTTTGAGTGATATTTAGCTCATCTTTAGGAGAGTAAAGCTCTCTTATAAAGCCGTTTTCATTAAAATTATTAATGATTTGCTCTTTTAGTTTTTTATGCTCTATTTCAAGCTCTTTATAAAAATTATTATCAATATTTGATAAATAGCATTCATTGATTGCTTTGCTATAACTTTCTAAATCATTTGCTATTAAATAGCTTGAGTGTTGTTTTAAAAATCTTGCGACAATGCCACTACCACTAAACAAATCAACCGAGCTTAATTTATCTTTTTTAAGCTCGGTTTTTGCATATTTTACGCCTTTTTCAATAAAGCCTAATAATGAGCGTTTATTACCTAAATAAGTAATTATTTGTTCGCTTAAATAGGCTTTGTTTTCTTGCATTAAAACGCTTTTTTAGCTAGATTTATAACAGCTTCGTTAAACTCACTAACCTTAGCAAATTCTAAGCCTTGAGCAAGTGCTGCGGTGCCATAAGCTATAAATGCTAGATTTTTAAGGCTATCTTCGTTATTTTCGTTTATTAGTTTTGCTACTAATTCGTGTTTTGCATTTAATTGTAAAACGCCTTTAGCATTCATTTTTTCTCCGCTAAATTGAGCCATCATTTTAGCCATCATATATTCTTGGTCTTTAGTATCATAAACTAAGCTTGATAATGAGCTTTCTAAAGAATTAGATAAAACTACTTCTTTTACATCATTTTCTAATATTTTGCTTAGTTTTTCACAAAAGCTTTTTTGCTCATCGTTTAATTCATCTTTTTTGATTTCATCAACTTCGTTTATAGCTTTTAAATCAAAATCTTTATATTTATGAACCATAGGAATTACGATTGGGTCAATCTTGTCGCTTAAAAGCAACACATTTATGCTATTTTTTTTGTAGCTTTCAAGTAAAGGTGAGTGTTTTAATAATTCTTTATTTTCACCGATTAGATAATAAATAGTTTTGTTTTCACCTAAATTAGCACAATATTCATCAAGTGTGATTTGAGTATCGTTTTGACTATTATCAAATTTGCATAATGCTAAAATCTCATCTTTGTTCGCACTTGGGTCAAACAATGCTTCTTTTAATACAGCACCAAATAATTTATAAAACTCATCATATTTATTAGCGTCATTTTTTTGTAATTTTTCTAATTCACCTAAAATCTTTTTAGTGCTGATTTCTTTGATTTTTCTTAAAATTACATTTTCTTGTAGTATCTCACGGCTTACATTTAAAGGTAAATCCTCAACATCAAGCACACCTTTAACAAATCTTAAGTAACTTGGTAAAATCTCTTCTTTTTCGCTAATTAATACTCTTTTTACATAAAGTTTTATACCTTTTTCATAATCTACTCTATATAAATCGTGTGGAGTATTTGCAGGGATAAAAAATAAGCTTGAATATTCTAAAGAACCGCCCTCGCTTTTAGTATGAACATATAAAATCGGCTCTTTGCTATCATAACTTATGCCTTCATAGAATTTTAAATAATCTTCTTTTTTAAGGCTTGCTTTGTTTTCTCTCCATAAAGCTTTTGCTTTATTGATTTGCTCGAATTTTAATTCAGTTTTAGCGTTTTCTCCTTCGCCAACACTTATCTCTTTTTCTAAGAAAATCGGATAAGAGATATGATTTGAATACTTGCTAACTAGGTTTTCAATAGTGTGAGTGTTTAAAAACTCATCATCTTTTAAATGCAGAACTATTTTTGTGCCAAAACTATCTTTATTTGTTTTAGTAATTTCATAACCATTTGTATCAGAACTCCACAAAAACGAATCATTGCTTAAGGCTTTTTTAGTATAAACTTCAATTTTATTTGCAACCATAAATGCTGAATAAAATCCAACACCAAATTGACCTATCAAATCGCTATTTTTCTTAGCATCTTCGCTTAAATTTTCTAAGAATTTCTTAGTTCCACTTGAAGCAATTGTGCCTAAATTATTATTTAAATCAGCTTCGTCCATACCTATGCCGTTATCTTCTATGATTAATAATTTAGCGTCTTTATTAATGCTAATTTTAATACTAGGATTAAAGCTAATTCCTTTATAAGCTTCATCGCTAAGGCTTAAGAAATTTAGCTTATCTATAGCGTCGCTTGAGTTTGATATAAGCTCTCTTAAAAATATTTCTTTATTTGAGTAAAGTGAATGAATCATTAAATTAAGTAATTGATTTACTTCGGTTTTAAATTCCATATTTTCTCCTATTTAAAAAAATTTAAAGCAATATAAGTTGCTATTAGTCCAAATACTACATTTAAAATAATATTTGCACTAAAGGCAACGAAGCCTAATGATTTTAATAATGTTATGCTCTCATAAGTAATTGATGAAAAAGTAGTAAAGGCACCTAAAAATCCTACTACTATTAATAATCTTATCTCGTTTAAACTCTCGTAATTTTTAGCTAGTGCATAAAATAATCCTATCAAAAAACAGCCTATTAAATTAACGATTAATGTCCCAGCTATAAAGAATTTAAAATCAAAATTACGATTTATAAAAGTGCTTAAAATATATCTTAAAACAGCACCAATGGCTCCACCTAAAGCAACTATAAAAATATTCACTCATTAGCCTTGAAATATTCATTAATTGCTTCTTGCATTAAGTCTTTTGCATTGTCTAATTCATTAGCTTTTAGTGGTTGTAAAGGTATTATTGTAAGTTTTTTACCTAAGTGAATTGTTATTCTTTTACTATCTAAAATCTCTTTTGAACCAATAATTACAACAGGTTGAACTAAAACATCTAACTTAGTAGCTAGCATTGAAGCGCCTTTTTTAAATCTTAATAATTCATAGCCATCACTTCTAGTTCCTTCAGGAAACATAGATATGTTTCTATTATTATTTAATCTATCGTTTGCTTCATTTATAACTCTTACGAAATCTCTTGCGTTTTCTCTATCTATTGAAATCATTTTAGGTAGTTTTATGATATTTCCAAAGAAAAATAATTCTTCAATCTGTTTTTTTGCAATCCAAGCTAAATCGTATGGATATATATCTTCAAGTGCGATAATATCTAGCATTGAGCGATGATTTAGGATAATCATTCTTGCATTAGGATTAAAATCGCCTTTTATTTCTATTTTATAACAGCATAATTTACGGATAAATTTTGCCCAAGTTTTTCTAATAACCCAATTTTTTTTAGGGAAAATAAACATTAAAACAATTACAAAAGCAATGCTGATTGCTATGATTATTGCTAGAAAAATACTTAAGATTTTATTCAATATCTTCATTTTTTACCCAACCACTTGTATTTTCATCAAGTGCTATTTTCACAAAATTGTCTTTTTTGGTTATGATTTTTACTTCTTTTATGTCAGTATTTTTATAAAAAATAGTTGAATTATTAGTTGGTAAAATTCTAACACTTGCACCTGATTTTAATTTAGCACTACTAAAATTCCCACCATCAATAAAGCTAAAAGCCACAAAAACTATAGCAAGTGCTATTAAAGAAAAAAACCTTTTAAAAATTACTACAATTATGAGACAAATTACAGCTAAGATTAAGCTTCCAATTTGTAAATAAAAATTAATTTCTTTTGTTATTGGATTTAAGTCTGTTTGAGTGCTTATTTCTTCAGATTCTACTATGATTTTATTAGAATATTCTATGAATTTATTTTCTAATGGGTCATAATATGAAAAAGAGAAATTTTTCATATTATTAGGAAAAATTAAAGCAATTGAGCATTTTGCATTTTCATAGTCTTTTCCGACATTTGTAATGCTTTGCGATTTTGCAGTTTTTAAAGAAAAATTATTAAAATTAGTGTTATTTGCTTTTGCGTCCATTCCACATATAACGCTAGTTTCATCATATTCAGTGCATTTTAAATTCGTAATTTTTAAATCACTTGCAACCAACTCTACATAATCTTTATTAAATTTTAATTCTTCAATTTTTAAATTATCTAGGCTGATTTTAGCATTTCCTACTTCTTGAGTATTTCTAAATAACTTAGCATCAATTGAGTTTAGTTTAGCATTTGCTGTATTTGCTTGAAAATAAACACGAGTAGTATAAATTCCATTTTCGCTATTAAATTTAATATCTTTATTTAATTGTTGCATATCAATACTTTTTTCAAAATTAATTTGCGGAGTAAAATTTGTTTTGTAATTAGAATTAATTGTTATATCTATATAAAAAACTTCTTTAGTTTTTACAGAATTTTTTGAAAAATTAGCATTAATAGCAAGTTCTACTTTATCATTAAATTCTTCTTTAATATCGCTAGTAAAACTATTTGCATCTTCATTATTTTGATTAAGGTTTGTATAAACTTGAGCGTCCATTACACTTAATTCTTTTGATGGAGCTGCAAATAAAATACTAGCAAATATCAAAAAGATTATTTTTTTCATTAATTTCCTTTAATTACTAAGATTTTTAAAGCGTCAATTGCTGATTTTAATTGAGAATCTTCATTGATTTGCTCTTGAGTTAGTGTATTTTTATCGGTTTTGTTTTCTTTTTTACCATCAATTTTTTCTAATTCATTTTCTAGGTGCTTTTTAAGTTCGCTTTCTTTTATACTAAAGCCACTATCTTCAGTATTTACCTTACCAGGATACACAATAATATCAGGAGTAACTCCTACTGCTTGAATTGTTCTTCCACTTGGTAGGTAGTATTTTGCGATTGTTAGTTTTATACCTTCTTTATCATTGATTTCTCTAATCATTTGAACACTTCCTTTGCCAAAAGTCTTCTCACCAACAATAATCGCTCTTTTTCTATCTTGCATAGCTCCACTTACGATTTCGCTTGCACTTGCACTTCCACCATTTACAATTATACTAATAGGTATTTTTGTATTTATTGCAGCACCTTTAATTGCTAAAGTATCTATTTTAGCACTTTCATCTCTTCCTTTTTGAGATACTAAAATACCTTTATCAATAAATAAATTCAATAAATCTGTAGCTTGGTTTAATAAACCACCTGGGTTGTTTCTTAAATCAATTACTATCCCTTTAATATCCTTATTAATAGCTAATGCGTCTTTTACTTTACTTACAACATTTCTATCAAAACTTGTAATTCTAATGTATAAAAAGTCTGTATTTTCTATTTTTTTAGTATAAACGCTTTCAACTTTTATAATATCTCTTGTTATCGTAAAATCTAGTGGCTTTTTCTCGCCTTTTCTATATATTGTAATATTAATCTTAGTATTTGGTTTGCCACGCATTTTAGAAACTGCGTCATCAAGATTCATTCCTATCGTGCTTTCATTTTCAATTTTTAAAATAACATCGCCTGATTTTATACCAATTTTATCAGCAGGTGTTCCTTCAATTGGTGCAATAACGGTTATTGCATTATCTTTAATTGATAAAGTCATTCCAAGACCGCCAAATTCTCCGTTTGTGCTTTCTTGTAAAGATTTGAAATTCTTTTCATTTAAAAATGCTGAATGTGCGTCAAGATTACTCAATAATCCTTCTAAAGATTTATCCACAAGTTGCTCTATACTGATTTCATCAACATAATTTGCTTCAATCATTCTAAAAGTTTTAATAAGCTTTGAGAATGCTTGTCTTTCAGCTTCTTCATCAGTTTTTGCAAACAACGAAATTCCAAGTGCAACACACAAAAATATCTTTTTATTAAAATTCACGATAGCTCCAATAAGATTTAAGATTAAAGCTGTGATTTTAACGCAATTTTTTAAATACAAGTAAGCAATTATGTGTATTTTTAAATAAAAAACTTAGCACTTAAGATATTTAAGTGATAAATTTAATTTTATACTTGACAATAATAGACTAAAGTAATATAATGCGAACCATATCAATTAAAGGAGATAATATGAATATTCAAGATAAATTAACAAATCAATTTAATGAAACTTTAAGTCAAGCAGTAAGCTTATGTGTATTTAATAAAAATCCAAATATAGAACCATTTCATATTTTATGGGCTATTGCTAATGATTCAAGTTCTATTCTTAATCAAGTATTTAATAAATTATCAATAGATAAAACTGCAATTTCACTAATGCTAAAAAGCAAGGCTGATAATTTAGTAAAAAGCGATGGAGTAAATGCTAATAATGTAAAACCTAGCAATGCACTTTTAACTTCACTTGAAAAGGCTATTGGATTTGCTTTAAGTAAAGGTGATAGCTACTTAAGCACTGATATGTGGATAATTAGTGAGTGTGATAAGGGTGGAATTTGTGAGTTATTAAAAGATTATTTAGATTTACTTGTATTAAAAAGCGAATTAAATGCTTTAAGAGGCGATAGAAAAATTAGCGAAAAAGAGCAAGATGACATAAGCAATAAAGAATTAGAAAAATACACCACAAATCTAGTTGAATTAGCAAAATCAGGCAAACTTGACCCAATTACAGGAAGGGATAATGAATTAGAAAGGCTTATGCAAATCTTAATTAGAAAAAGCAAAAATAATCCTATTTTATTAGGTGAGCCAGGAGTTGGTAAAACAGCTATAGTAGAAGCTCTAGCTCAAGCAATTGCTAATAAACAAGTGCCAAGCTCTTTAGCTAATAAACAAATATTAAGTCTTGATTTAGCAGCACTTGTTGCAGGAGCAAAATACCGCGGGGAATTTGAAGAAAGACTTAAAAATATAATTGAAAGTGTAAAAGCAAATCCTAATATTATAATTTTCATTGATGAAATTCATACAATATTAGGTGCAGGTGCAAGCGAAGGAAGTATGGATGCTGCTAATATACTTAAACCTGCTTTAAGTAGGGGCGAGTTTAAAACCATTGGTGCAACCACTTTAAAAGAATATAAAAAATATTTTGAAAAAGATGCTGCAATGCAAAGAAGATTTCAAAGCATAATTGTGAATGAACCAAGCGTAAATGATGCAATAGCAATGCTTAGGGGTCTTAAAGAAAGATTAAGCGCTCATCATAATGTAAGTATTAATGATAAAGCTTTAGTAGCTGCTGTTAAGCTTAGTAATCGTTATATTCAAGGAAGATTTTTACCTGATAAAGCAATAGATTTAATAGATGAAGCTGCGGCTGAACTTAAAATGCAAATTGAAAGTGAGCCAAGTGCTTTAAGAAATGTAAAAAATAATATCGTTAGATTAAGAGTTGAAAAAGAAGCATTATTAATGGAAGGCGAAGAAAAAAATAAAGAAAGATTAAAAGAAATTGAAAATGAATTAAGTGAATTTAGCGAAGAAGAAAGAAAATTAAGAATGAAATTTGAAAACGAGCAAAGAGTATTTGCCGAAATTTCAAAGAAAATGAACGAGATTAATAATTTGCAAAATGAAGCAAATATTGCAAAAAATAAAGGTGATTATCAAAAAGCAGGAGAGATTGAATACGGAAAAATCCCACAAGTTAAAAACGAGCTTGAGAATGCTAAAGCAAATTGGCAAGAGTTAAAACAAAGTGGAACTTTACTTAAAAACGAAGTTGATGATGAGCAAGTCGCATTAATTTTAGCAAAAATGACAGGAATAAAGGTTAGTAAATTACTAAGCAATGAGAGTGAAAAATACTTAAATCTTGAAAATAATTTACAAACTCGTGTAGTAGGACAAGATAAAGCTATAAAAGCTCTAGCTCGTGCAGTAAGGGCAAATAAAGCAGGGCTTAGTGATACTAATCGTCCTATAGGAAGCTTTTTATTCTTAGGGCCTACAGGAGTTGGTAAAACTGAATTAGCAAAAGCAATTGCAAAAGAGCTTTTTGATGATGAAAAGGCTTTAATTCGTTTTGATATGAATGAATATGCTGAAAGTTATAGAGTAAGCAATTTAATAGGTTCTGCGGTTGGTTATGTAGGAAGTGATGAAGGCGGACAATTAACAGAAGCTGTTAAAAATAGACCTTATTCGGTGCTACTTTTTGATGAGATAGAAAAGGCTCATCCTGAGATATTTAATATATTTTTAAATATGTTAGATGAAGGAGCTTTGAGTGATAATAAAGGCTTTAGGGTTGATTTTAAAAACACTTTAATAATATTTACAAGTAATATTGGAGCAGCTAAGTTTGTAGATATTAAAAATGAAAAAGAAAGAAATGAATTAATAAATAAAGAATTATTAAAATACTTTAAACCTGAATTTGTAAATAGACTTGATGAAATAGTAGGATTTAATGCTTTAAATAAAGATTTATGCTTACAAATTGTTGATATTTTGCTTAAAAATACTAGCAATAAATTAGCTGAACTTGGAATTGGCTTTAGTATTAGTGAGAATGCAAGATTAGAAATTTTAAATCTAGGATATAGTGATGAATATGGTGCTAGAGCCTTAAAAAGAACTATATATCAAGAAATTGATTCAAGACTTAGTGAGCTTATTTTACAAGGGAATTTGAAATCTTTTGTAGAAGTTGATTTTGATAAGGAATTTATATTTAATACGAAATAATTTTATCCCGATTAAATTCGGGATAATTCTTTAAAAACTACTAAAATTATTAAAAATACAATATTTATCCAAGTAAAATTGATTATGTATTTAAAAGCTTTATTTTTATAAGAATTAATATAGTATTTATAAGAAATTAAACTCGCCATAGAAGCTATTAAAGTCCCTAATGAGCCAATATTTACCCCTAATAATAATTCTTTATAATCATTTGTAAAACTAGCTAAAAACACACAAGCAGGAACATTACTAATAATCCAAGATAAAAATATACTTAGATAAAAAATATCAAATTCTTTAATACTTATAAAATAACTTATATTTTTTACAAATATAAAAAGATTTATAAAAATTATAATAAGAGAAAAATCAGCTTTAAAAATTGCGTTTTTATTGCTAATAAA
>NZ_JAHCZE010000062.1:0-8933 GCF_018501205.1 Campylobacter sp. 2018MI01
TAATCATTTCTTGAGTTATACATAGGCTTTATACATTCTTTCATAGCGAAGATATATTTGTTTGTATGTGCTTTAGTTATATCATTTCTTTCTATTTCAGTAGTAGCCGGTAGAACTAAATCAGCATGTCTTGCACTAGCAGTCCAAAATATTTCTTGCATGATAAAGCTATCAACTTTTTCAAATGCTTTTAGCATCCTATTTCTATCTTGATGATGGTGCATTGGATTACCACCAGCCCAATAGATACATTTTATATTAGGAAATACTTTTTTCTTTCCATTAAAATCATATTCTTTGCCAGGATTTTCAAGCATATCTACTATTCTTGAAACAGGAATTACTTCGTTTTCTCTATCGCTCCACTCTCCCTTAATACTAGGAACTGCACCAATACCTAATAATCCAGGAGAAGTATATTCTGGTTTAGCATTACCTAAACTTACAGAATTATCAGCCCCTGCATCGGCATCATGGTAGTGAAACCCATATCCACCACCATCAAGTCCAATTTGCCCTAAAACAGATGCAAGAGTTATCATAGCCCAGTGAGCTTGTTCTCCGTGATGAGCCCTTTGAAAACCCCAACCTGCCATAATCATAGTTCTATTTTTAGCCATAAGTTCTGCTAATTCTTTTATTTTTTCTGCTTTTATACCTGTGATTTTTTCTGCTAATTCAGGAGTTTTTGGATTATTCTCATCAAATAATCTTTCTTTTAATTTAGCAAATCCTACCGTGTATTTTTTAAGGAATTTTTCATCGTGAAGATTGTTTTTAATTAGATGATAACACATTGCTTCTACTAAGGCAACATCGGTTGTAGGATTAATAAATACTTGTTCTGCACCTAAAAATCTTGCTGTATGATTTACCACAGGGTCTATATTTATAACTCTAATTTTACCTTCTTTAATAAGTTCTTTTAATCTTTGTATATATTTATTTGTTCTATGCATTCCTACAAACCAATTTGGATGGTGTATTTGATTTGTAGTAAGAATATCTGCTGACCACATTACAATTACTTTTGAATGTTCTAATACATTATCCCAAGAAGTAACTTGTGCTGCTGATTCATCTACTCCAACTATATGTGGCGTAATAGCCCCAATGCAATGACACGAATAGCTTAAAACTCTAGCGGTATAACCACCTGTAATATTTAACATTCTATATATTAAAGTTTGTGGATTTCCAACACCACCAACTCCGTGCCAACCATAATTGCCACCATAAACAGCATTAGAGCCATATTTTTCATAAACTCTTTTAAGTTCATTAGCTACTAATTCATAAGCTTTTTCCCAAGTAATCTCAACAAATTCTTCTTTACCCCTTAAGCTTTTAGGAGCTTTTTCAAATCCTTTTTCTAAAACACTTTTTCTAACGCTTGGGTTTTTAATTCTATCTGGAGCATAGGTTCTAGCTACAACACCATTTAACATTGAACTAGGAGATTCATCTCCTTTAAATGGAATTACCCCTTCTAATCTTCCATTTTTAACTATAGGATGAAAAGCACCAAAATGCGATACAGACATACTTCCTTCAATGGAATTTGGCAATAAATTATTTTCACCAATAAAATCAACAGCACCTAAACTTGACGCACTAGCTGCTACTCCTGCTGCACCTTTTAAAAAGCTTCTACGAGATAACTTTTCCATAAATTCTCCTTTTAGTTTAAATAAAACTTAATTTTTTAAGTTATATAAAAATTATAATATTAAAATATGAAAATAAGTTAATGGAATAATTTTAAAAGCTTTATATTTATTAATTTGAATATTATTCTAAATATTTAAAAAAATAATCATTTCATTTCTTTTGACATTCTATAAATGAATGAAAATACTTCGGCAACAGCCTTATACATTGCAGGTGGGATTTCTTCTCCTAATTCTAATTTGCTTAATACTTCACATAATTCTTCATCTTCTTTAATAGGAATATTATGCTCGTTAGCTAATTTTATAATTCTTTCGGCGATTTCTCCGCTACCTGTTGCCATTACTTTTGGAGCATTATTTTTATCTTTGTTATAGCCTAAGGCTAGGGCTTTTCTTATCTTACTCATACTTTTTTATTAAATCCTAAGTCTAATGTATATTCATCTTCGTATTTGCTTTCTCTTAATTTACTGATAAAGAAATTAGAAGTAATTAAACCAGCTTTTCTTAAATCCTTTTTAAAACCCCTTGCGTGATTGATTAAGATTTCTCTAAAATTATCATTTTCTATCATCATATTAATATCTAAATATTTATCTTGATTTAAACCAAGCATAATATTAATAGCTCCAAGTCTTTTAAATTTCAGCTTAATTTGTGCGTAAAATTTATCTTCGCTATCACTTTTAAAACTAATATTTGATTCATCTAAATCATCTAAAGAGTAGGGCAAATATGTATTTACTTCATTATTTGCAACTGATATTATTTGGTTTAATTCTATTTGATTTAATAGTTTTTGACTCATATCATAAGCTGCTTTATTATCTTTTGCTAAAGCTACTTTTGAAGTTTGAAGCAGTATTGATTTAGCATCGTTTGAAATGGAGTTGTTTATATGTTCTGCAGTTCTAGTTACAACCTGATTTATATCTTTTTTGGCTTGATTTAAGTGAGTTTTTAGGCTTTTTATTTCTTGAGTATTGATATAATTTTTAAAACTTTCTTCATTTTTTAAATTAGCACTTAGTAATTTTGTCAAACTTTCAATTTTATTTTGCAAACTCAAATTCTCGCTATTTAAAATAGAACTTATTGTATTGTTTTGATTGATTGCTTGTTTGATTTCTGGATTATTTAACAACTTTAATTCTTGTTTAATATCTTGAGATTTTGTTATATCTTGTAAAGCTTTTAAATCACTTTTTATATCTTCACTTGATTTTTCTATAGGTTTTTCAGTAGCTTTTATTTTATCATCTGTGGTTTTAGAATTTAAATTATTGATTTTTTGATTTTCCTTATTTTCAAATTCTTTTGTTGTTTTTATTTCAATTTTATTAGTATCTTTAGTATAAATATCATTATTATTTTTTAGAATTTCTTTAATATTTTCAAGTTTGCTTAAAATATTATTCTCATTATTTGAAATTTTATAATTATTTTGCACATTTGATGGGTTATTTATGATTTCTTTTGCTAGATTTTTTATGTTTTGAATATCAGCTTTTAAACTTGCTAATTTTGGTAATATACTTTTTACTTTATCGTTTTTAACTTCAATATTTATTAGGTTTTTTATTTCTTTATTAATTTTATCTTCTAATTTATTTGCTACTTCAATTAGTTTTAGTGGTTCAGTATTTTTTTGCAAATACGCTCTAGCGTTTTTTAATAATTCTAAAGTTTTTATAACAGGGGTAGTGGTTGATTTATTTTCTAATTTTTGATTTATAAAATTTTCTAATTTTTCAAGGGATTTTTCGGCACTCATTTGCTCTTGACCAAGTTTAAAAATCTCACTTTTTAAATCACTTGTTTTGATATTTTTCATAAATGAAATAAGCCTAAAAAAGCTTTGTGGTAAGGCTTGTTCGTTTAGATTAGCCCTTAGTTTGCTCTCTAAAAATACCCCTGAATTATTTAAAGCTTGAAATAAGGCTTTTGAATCTTGCATTTTGGTATTTAATAAATTATCAAGTTTATTTACAAATACTTCTAAATCCTTATCCTTGCTTAAAATTGCTTTTAATTCTTTAATATCTTGAGCAATATTTTTTGAAATATTTATGTTTTTTGCATTTTCGCCTAGTTGGTTTAAATCTTTACTTGATTTTATTCCATCAAGTAATTTATTTACGATTTTTTTAAGACCTAGCTCTAGTGTTTCATCTTCGCTTAAGGCTTCATTGATTAATGAACTACCTTCTTTTAAGGGTTCTTTAATATCTTTTGTATCTTTTACATTGGGTTTTAAATTCCCTTGTTGCTTTAGCCCTAAATCACTATTTACTAAAGAATTTAAAGTCGTATTTATATTATTCATCGTTGCCTAAATGCACAAATTGACTTGGTTTTTGCTCAAATTCTATTCTATTTACAGCGTCAATTTTTGGTTGGGTAAGAGTAAAAATAGCTAAGAAAAACAATAAAACTATATAAACTAAAATATAAGCATTAGCTCCAAAATTACTTATCATAAAGCCTAAAATTATAGGAGATAAAACAGAGCTTGAAACATAAGCAAACATTAGCGTTCTTCCGATTTCAAGCATTTGTGAGCTTTCTTTTGCTCTATCGCTAGCCCTTGCAAGTGCTAAAGCATATACGCAAAAAAGCCCCATTCCAAGAAAAAAACATAAAATAAATATAGCAATTTTGTTACTTGCTAAAAAATATAGCCCTAAACTAGCAAAAAATGCAAGTATTACGCAAGATAAAATTGCTATTTTTCTACCATAAGTATCAGAAAATTTACCTATAAATAATTGTGCTATAAATCCGCCTAACATTGCTGTAAAAATTAGCAAAGATATATCTTGAATATTATAATTTAATGCTAGAAAATATGTCTGAGACATAGAAAAAAATCCATTCATTAAAAAGCCACCAACAAATGCTGATATAAATGCTAGTTTTGATACATTAAAAATATTTGGGATACTTATTTTACGCCTTTCTTTAAGGATAGGTTGTTTGATTTTTAACAAATTAAGCGGTAACGAACATAATAAAATCACTATAACAGCTATTATAAATACATTATTGTAATCTGGTTCAAAATATAACAATAATACTCCTATGGCAAAACCAGAATAAAATACTATTTCATAAATTGAGAGCATTCGTGAGCGAATTTCGTTTTTTGATTTTTGATTTATCCAAGATTCAATAATTACTAATAATGTATAGTATGAAAATCCTATTGTAAATCTTAAAATAGCCCAAAAATATATTTCTTTTGTAAATATATGCAAAATTGCAGCTATAGCAAATAGTGAAGTAAAAAAACCAAAACTTCTAATATGTCCTACTTTTTGAATTAGACTATGAGAAAAAAATGTGCTAATTAATGCACCAAAATATATGCTTGAACTTACTAATCCTACATAAAATTCATCATATCCAAGATTTTTTAGCAGTATAGAATTTGAGCTTAGTAAAAAAGAATTTCCTACAAACAATAGCAAAGATGCAAATAATAATGCTCTTAAAGAGTTGATTGTTTTTATCATTTAAATATCCTTACTAATAATAAGTTTAAAATTATTACAAAAGAACTTGCAAAAAAAGCAATTATATTAAAAAGCTTATTATTAATTAATATTAATACGAGTATTATAAAAAAAACATAGGCTAAAAATTTATATATATTTATAAATATTTTATAATGTTTAATTGCTTTAAAATTCTCTTTAATTCCTTTTTTTGGTATATAAATAGGGTTTGTATTTTGTATAAAAAATCTAGGTGTATTAGCAATTTGGAATTTAGGTAATGATTTTTTAAGGCTTAAATAGCTTAGAAATGGAATTATTAAATTAGCATAAAATGCTAGTTGGATACTATAAAAAGCATCTAAACTAGCAAAGTATAAACATAAAGCTATATTAAAAAATATTAAAGATATTACTAATTTATACATAAAACATTAACTTAGCACAAAGCACAATAAGAATAGCTAGAGTTAATGCTAGTGGGTGTATTATTTTGTTTAAAGGATTTGGTTTTTTGATTACGAATTTGAAAATTAAACTAATAGCTACCATTATAAAAATTAAGCTTGCAAAAGCAACTTTTAGCATAAAAATTTTCTGAAATGTAGTGTCAAAAAAGCCAATCTCGCTACCAACCCATCTACTCATCATCATACCGCCTGTAAGTATTAATAATACTACACAAATTGGCATAATCTTAATAGCTCTTTTAGTTATGCTTTCTTGAATTTGTTGTGCTAATTCTTGGCTTAGATTTTTCTTAGCACGACTAAAGATAACAACATCAAAAAACAAATAACCAACAAAAATAATCGCACAAAAAATGTGAATAATAAGTGCAAATGGATATAAACTTTCCATAAAAATCCTTTCATAATATTTTTAAATGAGATTATATTTGTCTTTTTTGTTTGTTTTATTGATTTAGCTTAATTATTATAAAAGTTTATTAATAAATTGTTCTAGGGCAAAATGCCCTAGATTATTAATCTACTTTAAAGTTTTCAATTTCATTGAAGTTTAGATATTTGTAGATATTAGCTTTTTTGCTATCGCTTATTTTATCATTTACTAATTCTAAATATTCGCTTGGGTTTGGTAAGCGACCAAGTAAAGCACAAACAGCAGCTAATTCAGCACTACCTAAATAAACTTGAGCACCTATACCCATTCTGTTATCAAAGTTTCTTGTGCTTGTACTAAATACAACAGCTCCATCATTTACACGAGCTTGGTTACCCATACATAAGCTACATCCTGGAACTTCAATTCTAGCACCTGCTGCACCATAAATTGAATAATATCCTTCTTTCGTTAGTTGAGCTTTATCCATTTTTGTTGGAGGTGCTACCCATAGACGAGTTTTAAGCATACCTTTACCTTTAATAACTTCTCCTAAAGCTCTATAATGTCCTATATTTGTCATACAAGAACCAACAAATACTTCATCAATATTTTGTGGGCGTTTGCTATCTGCTAATACTTCACTAAGAGTTGCTACATCATCAGGGTCGTTTGGACAAGCTAGGATAGGCTCTTTTATAGTATTTAAATCTATTTCAAAAATATGCTCATAGCTAGCGTCTTTATCAGCTCTTAATAATGTAGGATTATTAAGCCATTCTTGCATTCTAGCTTTTCTTCTTAAAAGTGTATTTTTATCTTCATATCCAGCTTCAATCATAGCATCAATTAAGCTTATGTTAGAATTTAAATATTCAGCTATGCTTTCTTTACTTAAATTAACACAACATGCAGCTGCGCTTCTTTCAGCACTTGCGTCGCTTAATTCAAATGCTTGTTCTACTTTTAGATTTTCTAAGCCTTCAATTTCTAAAACTTTACCAGCAAAAATATTCTTTTTGCCTTTTTTCTCAACCGTTAAATAACCTTCTTTTATAGCTACATAAGGAATTGCATTTACTAAATCTCTTAATGTAACACCAGGTTGTAATTCGCCTTTAAAACGAACTAAAATACTCTCAGGCACATTAAGTGGCATAGCACCTGTTACAGCAGCAAATGCTACAAGTCCTGAACCTGCAGGAAAACTAATACCTATTGGAAATCTTGTATGTGAATCAGCTCCAGTTCCAACTTCATCAGGCATAGCAAAACGATTTAGCCAACTATGAATTACTCCATCACCTGGTTTAAGTGAAACCCCACCTCTTGAACTCATAAAATGTGGTAATGTTGTGTGTGTTGTTACATCGCTTGACTTAGGATATGCTGCTGTATGGCAAAAACTTTGTAATACAAAATCAGCATTAAATCCTAAGCTAGCAAGTTCTTTAATCTCATCTCTTGTCATTGGTCCTGTTGTATCTTGACTACCAACGGTTGTAGTTTTTGGCTCTATATACATTCCAGGAACAACGCCTTCTAAACCACAAGCACGACCTAACATTTTTTGAGCTAATGTATAACCTTTAACTTTTACTTCAGGTTGAGATGGTTTTTTAAATATTTCTTCTTTTGGCATACCTAAAACATCTCTAGCTTTAGCACATAATCCACGACCTACGATTAGTGGAATTCTTCCACCTGCACGAACTTCATCTAAAAGAGTATTTGGATTTATTTCAAAAGTTGAAACAACTTTACCATCTTTTTTAATTTGTCCGTTTGCAATATCAACAACAAATCTATCTCCCATTTCAAGATTTGTAACATCACAAACTATTGGTAAAGCACCACTATCTTGAGCGGTATTGAAAAAAATTGGAGCAATAGTTTGTCCTAAAATCACACCGCCTGTGCGTTTATTTGGAACTCCTTTTATATCTTCACCTATGTGCCATTGAACTGAATTTATTGCTGATTTACGGCTTGAGCCAGTTCCTACAACATCACCTACATAAGCTACTTGAATGCCAGATTTTTTAAGTTCTTCTATTTTTTCAATACTACCTGGTTGTCTTCTAACTAGCATTGCTTGTGCGTGTAAAGGAATATCACTTCTAGTAAATGCTTCACTTGCTGGACTTAAATCATCTGTATTTGTTTCTCCATTTACTTTAAAGCATATACATTCAATTTCAGATGCTACTTCAGGTCTTTTAATAAACCATTCTGCATTAGCCCAACTTGTTAGAACTTTGGTTGCGAATTTATTTCCTTTTTTATGTAATTCAGCAACTTTATCAAAACCATCATGAACGAAAATAATATTAGTTAAAGCATTTGCAGCAAGTTCTGCAATTTCATTGTTTTCTAAAGCTTTAAGTAATACTCTTACATTATAACCTCCAAGCATTGTGCTTAGCATTGATATTGCTTCAGATTTATTTATACAGGTGCATTTACTATTGTTAAATAGTATTTTTTCTAAGAAATCACATTTAATAAGCGCAGAATCATCAACACCAACACCAACACGATTAGCTAATAAATCTTTTAATTTTTCGCTATTTTTATCGTTGTTTTCTAAAAGCTCACATAATTGTTTTGTCTGAGCTACATTTAAAACCAATGCAGGGACATTAAGAGCAGCACGCTCTTCAACTAATTTTTGGTATTCTTCTAAAAATGCCATATTAACTCCTTTAAAATTTTTAAAAAGATTATAAATGCTTTAGATAATAAAAAAGTAGTTTTGTCAAGAAAAATGTATAGGGTCTATATCAATTGTTACTTTTTGTAACTGTTTGTAGTATAAGGCTAGGTTACTTAGTAACATTTTTTTATTTGAACGGAGCAAAATATAATATCTATAATTATTGTTAATTTTTTCTATAGCTCATTTTCCATAGCCTATTAT
>NZ_JAHCZE010000063.1:0-8798 GCF_018501205.1 Campylobacter sp. 2018MI01
TTTATAAGATTTTGCTATGTATTGATTAAACATTTCATCATTTTTTTCACTCTCAAGCTTTTCTTCAATACTAGGCTCTACGCTATTAAATCCATCAATACAATTTTTATAAGTAAAATCCATAATATCTTTCATTTCATTTGTTTCATAATATTTAATTAATTTTTCTTTAAACTCGCTAATAAGCTCAACAGGTATATTTACTAAACCTGCTCCATTTTCAATCAAAATTCTATTAGCACATAAAATAGCTGTTCTTTTATTACCATCAATAAAAATTTGTCTTCTCATTAGATATAACATTAATGTTATTGCTCTTTGTGTGGCGTTTGTGATTTTTTGTATTTCGTTTAATTCTTCTATAACTTCTTCCTTATGTGGCATTTTAGGTTTGTAAGATGTCCCACCTATAGCTACATCAAATTTTCTTATATAGCCTGATTGATAGATTAAATTTGCACCTATAGTCTTGTTAATTTTACAAATATAAGCAAAATCAACTTCAGGATAATTTATAGTATCAAAAAGAACAGACCAAGCGTATTTAAGGTTGTTAATAGCTACAATATCATCTACCTTTAAGCTACTTATATTTACACCGTTATAAATGGCTTCTACTTGTGGAAAAGTTACATTAATTCCCTCAAGTCTCACACTTTTATAGATATTATCTACGATATTTCTTTTTGCTAAACATATGTTGTATTCTAAGCTCATATGAAATTTATTTTTCATATTTATTAATCCCTTTTTTAATTTATATAATTTTATTTTAATACATTCATCTTTTTATTTTTGTAACCTAGAAATTTATTATAGTCAATACAATAATATGTAATACAAATAGTTAAAGTAAGATAAAATATTTTTTTATTTGCAGTAATTAGTATTATATTTTGTTTTTAGTTTAAGCTTTTAAAATCAATATTTTTATTAATAATATTTTAAATATTTTTTATATGGACAGAATTTTGACAACTCATATGCTATAATGCGAAAAATTACAAGAAAGGAGAATAAATGAAAGCTATATTTTCTCTTATGGGGGGGGGATTTTACAAAAACTAAAATCACTTAACTTCATTAATTTTATTCAAAACTTCTCATTTATATTCAAAGGAACTTAGCAATGTTAGATAATTTTCCATGCACTGCATGTGGCTTATGCTGCAAAAGTATTAACGGAGTAAAAGAACTAGAAGAATTTAATTTAAATGGTGTTTGTATGCACCTAGCAGATGATAATACATGCAGGATTTATGAAAATCGTCCTATGGTTTGTAGGGTTGATGAATATTACGAAAGGTTTCTTAAAAAGTATATGAGTAAGGCTAAATATTACAACGAGAATATAAAAGTCTGCAATGCTTTACAAGATAAATTTAAAGTAGATAAAAAATATAAAATTAATTTAATTAAGGAGTTTTAAATGAGTATAGAACAAATTATCGCAGAAGAAAAAGCAAAGTTTGAAAAGGCAAATTCATATGCAAATATTATGATTTTAGGTCATACAGGTGCAGGCAAAAGCTCACTAATAAATCATGTTTTTGGCTCTAAAGTAGCAAATGTTAGCAATCATAAACCACAAACTAGAGGTTTTAAGGTATTTTTAGGAAAAGATTTTAACAAAACTATAAATATTATCGATTCAGAAGGCTATGAATTAGCAGGCGAAGCAGATAGTTTTGTAAATAAAGTTAAAGATTTTCAAAATGAGCTTGAAAGTGGCAAGATAAATAATTGCGAAGGAAATATTCATGTAATTTGGTATTGTATATCTGCAAGTAAGACAAGAGTGGAAGATATGGATTTAAATATCGTAAAACTATTAAAGAAAAACTATAAAAATATTTTTGTAGTAATGACACAATGTGATGAAGATGATGCTAATTTAAGTATTCAAAAAGAATATGAGAAAATCTTAAATACAAAAATATATGCAGTTAGCACAAAGCTACCTGATAAGGATACAGATATAAATGATTTATTAAAGGATAGCGCCAATTGCATTGCAGATGATGATATACGAAAGGCTTTTGTGGCGTCTCAGGAAAGAGCTCTTGGGTTAAAAGAAGTAGAAGCTGAAAAAATTATACTTGGATATACAGCAGGTTGTGTTGTTGCAGGAGCTAATCCTATACCTTTTATGAGCGATACTATGATAATTACTCCTACTCAGGTGGCAATGTTAGTGCATATCGGGCGCATATATGGGGTTGATATATCAAAAACAACTTTAAAAAGTTTAGCTGCAGAAACATTAGCGAGTAATTTAGGGAAAGCTTTAGCAGGAAATTTAATTAAATTAATTCCTGGTGCCGGCACTATTTTAGGTGGTGCAATAAATGCTAGTGTAGCAGGTGTTATTACTTACGGAATGGGCTATGGTTATTCAAAATATTGCAAAGTCCAATATGAGAATATTTTAGCAGGTAATTTACCACAAGAAGAAGCAGTAGATGAAATTTTAAACACTATCAAGCATTATGTAGATACTACAAGCTGGAGTGATATTAAAAATCAAGTTAAAAATACAAAGCCAATCGAGGAGTAATTATGCAATATCAAGAAGCTAGAGTATTGGTTATTGGCAAGACTGGTAATGGTAAAAGTTCTTTTATAAATTATCTTTTAGATGAAGCTAAAGCACCTACAGGTATTGGCAAGCCTATTACGCAAGAATTTGAAGAATATGAAAAGATAGTTGACGATAAGCTAAAGCTTATTGTCACTGATAGTAAAGGGCTTGAATCAAATAAAGATGATTTTGAAAGTATTATTAAAAATATCAAATCATATATACAAAGCAAAAATAGTAGCGATAATGTAGCTGAGTTTTTTCATGTTGTTTTTTATTGTCTGAAATACAATACAAAAAGAATTGAAGAGCAAGAAATAGAATTAATTAAACAACTAAAAGAGCTTTTAAAATTTAATATTCACTTTATCATCACAGGTTGTGATAGTATTAAAAGTGTTGAAGAATTTAACGAATATGAAGAGCATATTAAAAAAGAGCTTGGAAAAGATACAAGATTATATAAAGTATGTTCTATTGAAGTAGAAAAAAGAGGCGGACAAAAAACTCAAAAATATGGCAAAGAAGAAGTAATAAATGGTGTTATTGATTTGATTTTTGAAAACTTAGCTACTGTATTTGCTTATGATTTTGCTCATAAATATGTAGTGTCTTATAATAAAACTTTAGATAATTATGAAGAACGATTAAATAAAACAATTGATAGTAATATTGGCTTTTTTTCAAGACTTTTTAGCTTTTTAGATACTACAAGGGCAGAAGTAAAAGCAGAATTTGAAAAAGTAAGGTCTCAAATCATTGATGAAATAGAGAAATTGCAAAACAATATGACCAATGAGTATTCTATAAAGCTTGATGAGATTTTTACATTTTGCAATGTTTTAAGTGATACTTTTGGTCTTAAACAAACACTAAGTAAGTCTTTAAACACAAAGGCATTAAAAGATACTTTACATTTTAAAGAATATGGCTTATGGGATAGTTTTGCAAATATGTTTACAAATAATGATGCTAAAGAAAGCTTTAAAAAATATTTTAATAGTTTAAAAATACCGTTAAATGCAAATATAAATCAAAACAATAATACTACCAGCGTAGATATAAATTTAAGCGATTCTTCTATTGTAAAATTTCTAGGACTCACAGATATTGCTAGGGGTGTTGAATCGGTATTAAATTATTTAAACAAGCTTTCAAGTAATTCTAAAGAAAAATTTAGCGGAGAAAAAAAGCTTGTTGAAGATATTAAAGCAGTTATTATGCAGTCTAAACAATAATTTAAATCAAAGAATTTGAAATATGACTTTCAAATTCTTAAAAAGGAGAGATTATGCCAATACCGCCAAAGCCTAGTAAATATACTTGCAAAAGTTGTGGATATAGCGTAGTTAGGATTTATAGTAGTGATTGTTTTGCAGAAAATGATTTAGCACCAATTAAGTGTCCTAAATGCAAAGCAAGTTTTAATTGGGAGCATTCAAAGGCAAATAAATTTGAAATATTACTAGCAAAACTAAAAGGAATAAATTAGAAATTTATTTTATTAATATAAAGGAAAATAATGAAAAAATATAAACCAAGAATAAGAATAGAATTATGCGAACTAGTAAGAGATGAGAGCGTATATCTAGGTGATATTGATACGAGTTTGATTACTGATATGAGTGGATTATTTGAAAATAGCACTAGAAAAGACTTTAGCGGGATAAACGAATGGAATACTAGTAATGTAACTAATATGAGTGGTATGTTTGAAGGTTGTGAAAATTTCAATCAACCTGTAAACTTTGATACAAGAAATGTAACCAATATGGATTGTATGTTTTATTGTTGTGTAAATTTCAATCAACCTTTAAATTTTGATACTTCAAAAGTTGAAAATATGAGCGGTATGTTTTCTAATTGTAAAAACTTCAATCAACCTTTAAATTTTGATACTTCAAATGTAACTAATATGAGTGGTATGTTTGCTGGTTGTGTAAATTTCAATCAACCTTTAAATTTTGATACTTTAAAAGTAACAAATATGAGTGGTATGTTTGAAGGTTGTATAAACTTCAATCAACCTGTAAACTTTGATACTTTAAAAGTAACAAATATGAGTGGTATGTTTGAAGGTTGTATAAACTTCAATCAACCTGTAAACTTTGATACTTTAAAAGTAACAAATATGAGTGGTATGTTTGCTGGTTGTGAAAATTTCAATCAACCTTTAAATTTTGATACAATAAATGTAACCAACATAGCTTGTGTGTTTAAAGGTTGTATAAACTTCAATCAACCTGTAAACTTTGATACTTCAAAAGTAACAAATATGAGTGGTATGTTTGCTGGTTGTGAAAATTTCAATCAACCTTTAAATTTTGATACTTCAAATGTAACTGATATGAGTTGTATGTTTGCTAGTTGTAAAAATTTCAATCAGCCTTTAGATTTTGATGCTAAAAAAAGTTTGTTTATAAGAGATATGTTTGATGGTTGTGAGAAATTTGATTTTGCTAATATTAAAAATAAAGATTTAATGGTAAAAACAGCTTTTAAAATAAATGCAGCAATAGAATACATGCTTAAAAATAATTTAATAAAAAAAGTAGCTAATAAATACCAACCAGCTGATAAATATGAGCTAAAAGCTTTAGTTTATATAGATGGAATTAGTTTAAGTGATATTGACACGAGTTTAATTACTGATATGAGTGGATTATTTGAAAATAGCACTAGAAAGGACTTTAGTGGGATAAATGAATGGGATACAAGAAATGTAACTGATATGCGCTGTATGTTTTATGGTTGTAGAAATTTCAATCAGCCTTTAAATTTTGATACTTCAAAAGTTAAAAATATGGGATACATGTTTTATGGTTGTAGAAAGCTCAATCAGCTTTTAAATTTTGATACCTCAAAAGTTGAAAATATGAACGAAATGTTTTCTCGTTGTATGAACTTCAATCAAACTTTAAACTTTGATACAAGAAATGTAATCTATATGAACGGTATGTTTGCTGGTTGTACAAACTTCAATCAAACTTTAAATTTTGATACTTCAAGAGTAACTAATATGAGCGGCATGTTTTCTAATTGTAAAAACTTCAATCAGCTTTTAAATTTTGATACTTCAAGAGTAACTAATATGAGATATATGTTTGAATATTGTGAGAGTTTAGAACATTTTCCAGAGTTTTATATAAAGTTTTGTGAAGAAAACGAATAAGTCTAAGAATTTCAAATGGGAGTTTCAAATGAAATTCCTTTTTTAAATTCCAAAAATTTCGCTGCATTTTAAAGAATAATTATAAAGTTATAAATCAAAATTTATATTTTAAATTTATTAAAATCTTTTTATATAGACACAATCAGGACTTTACTTTTGCTAAGATATACGAAATTAAAAAGGAGTTTATATGTGGATTTTAGGACTTTTGTTTATCTTAGCTTTACTTTTATTTTTTGGCTTAGGTGTTTTTAGACTTTTACTTGTAGTTTTTATATTCTTAATTTTTTTAGCAATTATTGCAAAGGTTGTAGAGTTGTTATTTAAGGATTAAATTCTTAGCAATTAATTTATATTAAAAGAGCTAAAATATTTTGATTTAAATCGCCAAAAATTAGCGATTTAAATTCTTAAAAATTATGCTCAATCTCCATCAAATCACATCTATCATTATCACAAGTATCAGCGTGATTAGGATTTAGTATATGCCCATTTCCTCGTCTAAAATCACCACCACCAGTGCAATCAAATTGATTTAAATATTCTTCAAATATATTATCTCTATTACCGGCTAAACCAATTAAGCTAATGGCTTGTATGTTGTATCTATTATTAGCAGATAGGTTTCTTAATAAAGTATGCTCATCTTGTGTAGGTGCTATAAAGCTTGTAAAATCTTCTTCGCTTATATTTTGAGCATTTGTTGGGATTACTACTGCTCCGTTGTTTGTAATGATGATAGGAACTGCGTGTGCTCTGCCGTTATCTAAACTCATTAATGCAATATACAAAGAACCAGCAGGAGAATTTAAAATACCCCTTAATTGAGCTCTTAAATTATCTTGAGTTGTGATGGTACTAAGGCTCCATTCTTGTCTTGGCAAAATACTGCTAGTTAAAGCCCAAATCGCCCTAATACCCCTTGAATATAGTCCTTCACCTAAAGCCAATTGTTGTCCCCATAACTCAAGTGCTTCACCCATTAAATTATACATCGCAGGGTTTCTTCTAGCAAATGTAGTAAATGGAGATACATTGTCCATATAATCAAATAAATATCCAGTAGAACTATAATTTAATATAGGATTATGTGGATATATTTGAGTTAGTAAAGAAACTATCTCATAAGTATGTAGCATACAAATTCCACAAATCCCACTAGCATCAGTGCTGCTATCAGTAGTCCTTGCAATGCTTAATAATCGTGCTTTCCAATTTGCTTGTAAAGGGTCAAAATTAGCTAAGCTATTTGATATAACTTCTCGTTTTGTTCTTCTTTCTGCACCACAATGGCTAGAGAAAAGCCCTAAATTTCTTGCGTTAAAATTCCGTAATTCATAGACGCTAAAGTCAAATGATAATTTACCATCTAATAAAACGCTAGGAGATAAATGGGTTTTATAATAATTTATATCACTTATAAATAATTTTCCTAATTCACTACCCCTTGAAACATCTAAAATATTTTTATTAATATCTAATATATAAGAATTTTCAAATAAATTTAAATTCCAATAAAATCTATTTTCAAATCCGTAAAAATTACATTTAGAAAACTTTAAAAAACTAGCGTCTTGATTGCTAAGATTAGTTTCAAGGCACTCAAAAGTCCCACTGCTAGGGTTAAAAAGAGCTATTTTACCACTTGTAATATCGTAATAAAAATTAAATGGTGTTTTTGAAGCCCCATTTTTTGTAATATAAAATAGTTCTAATTTATTATTTGATTTTGAACGAAAATATATAGAAGTTTTAAGAGCGTAATTAATAGGTGGTGGAACTGCTTGTAGCCACTGCTTCATTTCGTCATTATCTATGGTTATTTTATTGGCATTTTTGTTTTTTGTAGCTAGTAAATTATATTCGCTTTCTTTTACTTCTACATCAATATAAGCTGGTAAGCTAAAGGTATCTGTTATGTTAAACCATTGAGATTTATCGTTTAAAACACAAGGTTTTAATTCAAAGAAATCTTGTTTGGTTTGTCCACTTTTAAACCTATCGCTAAGACTTGCACATAGCCAATTGTCTTTATATTTAAAAGCAAGTCTTTTGTATAAATCATATCTTGTATCTACTGCTTGTTTGCAATCTAGCATACCGATTATGACCCTATCATGCACTTGTCTTGGAGCTAGACAAAAAGTTTTATTATCGTGAGCTTTTATGATTAAATGTTTATCTTGTATTGTGTTGGCTGGAGTTTGCGGGACGCTATTTGCAAATATTGTAGAAAGGTAAAATAATATTAATATAAGTTTTTTCATAATTTCCCCCTTAAGATTTGTGATTATATTAATTTATAATAATATTTATTCTAAATTTCAAATATTTTTTAATAGTTGTGAAAATTAAGGAGCAAAAATGAGTGATAACAATGCTAAAAAAAGATATTTTGCTATCAAAAATAGCATAGAATTTAAAAAACAAGAAGAATTAAATTCTAACTATGAAGATATTTTAAAGGCTTATGAAAAAGAGCTTGACGAAGCGATTTTGAAAGTTGTTAATAAGTATAAATTTAGTGAAATTTTAAGTAAAAAAATGCCAAATTATCACAAAATAACAAAATCTATAATCTACAAAGCAGAAAGCGAAAATGAAAAAAAGGGCAGATTATATGAATTAAAAATTAAAAAGTATTACGAAGAGCAAGGTTACAAGGTCTTTCCACACGGCTTTATAAATGGTAAAAATGATGGCGGGATAGATTTGGTTTGTTATAAAGAAAATGAGTGTGTATTAATTCAGTGCAAAAATCACAAAAGCCAAATAGGTCAAGATTTGCTAAGGAAATTTTTAGGTGATTGTGCTGTTTTTGTTAATGAGAATGAAAAAATGCTTAAAAATAAAACTATTAAAAAAGTTTTTATAAGTTCAAGTGAGCCAAGAGCAAGTGCTGAATATTATCTGTCTCTTATACACACTCAAAAAAAAAAAACAGTCCCCCCGTCCTAGCTCTTGGGCCTGAGCTCGGATTAATTCGGTCTTCGCGAACACGCGTCGGTCTCAACACCACGATGACCTTCCGCGTCATTCGCGTGT
>NZ_JAHCZE010000064.1:0-8273 GCF_018501205.1 Campylobacter sp. 2018MI01
AAGCTCTTAACTCTTCTGGTCTCATTTTTTCTCCTTTTTGAAATTGTAGTGTGAAAAAATGTGAAGAAAAGTAAAAATATAAAAAACTTAACTAAAATTATTACATGTAAAATAAGTATAAGGTTTTTATTATTAATTTATAAAAGATAAAAGTAGTAAATATGTAATATTTAAAGCTTTAAAAGAATTTGAAATTCCTTAAAACTTTAAATATATATAAAATTATTTAACTTTTTCTACTGCATCAAGTATTGTTTTTTGAGATTTTATATCGTTTATATCAGTTTTAAAATATAATTCAACTCTATTATTTTTTGCAGATTCTAAACTATTATTATCAAATCTAGGATTGTTTGCTCCATAGCTTTTGATACTAAGTTTTGATGAATCAACCCCGCTTTTAATAAGTATCTCAAGGACTTCTCTAGCTCTTGCAGTCGCTAAATCAAAACTTGTTAAATAACTATCATCATTATCGCTAAATCCACGAATTTCAAGCTGAACCCCATCTCCTAAGCCTTGCATTATCATTTTAATTCTTTTAAGATATAAAATATCATCACTATTTGCAACTCTAGTTTCATCTTTATTAAATAACAATATTGAAGGAAGTTCCATATAAAATTGGTTTTCTCTTTGATCTAAAATAGCTTTTAGTTTTTCTATACTTTCTTGCTGATTTATATTTTGAGCTTGTAAAGCACGAGATTCTTCGTTATTTGATGGACTATGTTTGCCATCTGTTTTACTCTCTTTTTCTACCACCTGCGTGCTTGGAAAATCAAAAATCTTTACAAATTCTTTCGTTAAAGCCTTTGCTTTATCAGTATTTACCGAAGCAATAGCGTAAAGTGCGATAAATAACGCTAGTAATAATGAGAAAAAGTCTGCTAAAGGAACAGCCCATTTCTCGCATGCTGGTATTGGTGGGCACTTTTTTTTCTTAGACATTATTATTCACCAAATTGTGATTTAGGCACTAAACCATGTGGGAAATATAAAAATAGCTTTTGCTCTAAATCTCTTGGATTTGCACCTTCTGCTATACCAACTACCCCAGCCATCATAAGCTCTTTTTCTACTATTAAATCATGTCCGTTACCTTTGATTTTGTTTCCCCAAGGCACAAACACTCCATAACAACAATAAATCCCTGTAACCGTAGCCGTAAATGCACCCGCAATACCCATCGCCATTGCTTGCGGATTATCAAGTAATTGAAGTGCTAGCATAAGACCGCACACCGCTCCAACAAGTCCAAATGTAGGACAAGACTCACCTACACGACAAAAGAATTCCCTACACTCATCATAATAAGTTTCTGAATGAGAAATATCAAGCTCCATACTTTCTTTTATTTCTTCAACATCTTTACCATCAACCATCATCATCATTGCTGATTTTAAGTAGTGATTATCTATTTCAGCTACTTTTGGTTCAAGTGCTAAAAGCCCATCTTTTCTAGCAATAGAAGCAAATTCTATTAACTGATCGGTTCTTGCTTGAAAATTAACCCCACTACCTTTAAAAACTATTTTAAGCTCTTTAAAAGCTCCTTTTATAAAATATTTATTCGTTCCAACCATAGTAGAGAAAAATGCTGTTGGTAAAACGATTAAAACCGATGAAATATGAATAAGGTGTAATGGGTTACCACCTTCTAAAATATCCCCTACGCAAATAGATGTAAGAGCTAAAACCATTCCTAAGACCGTTGTTAAATCCACATTTTTTCCTTTATTTAAATCTTAAAATATTACATTCATTTAGTTAAAATTTCTTCATTATATACTTTTATGCAATTTTTGCCAGCATTTTTAGCAGCATACACTGCTAAATCGGTTTTTTTCATAAAATCATTAGAATTTGTAATAGTAGTCGGCAAAATTGTAGCCACCCCTATACTAATACTACTTTTCCATCTATCATCTAACTTATTTCCTACTTGAATATTTAAACTTCTAGTAACATTTAAAAGTGTTTTTGCTAATAACATAGCACCATCAATATCTGTATTTGGTAGTAAAACAAAAAACTCATCTCCACCAAGTCTTGCTAAAACATCATCAGTTCTAATAGTTTCTTTGATTGTTTGCGAAAATTCTCTTAATACCTTATCGCCCATTTCGTGTCCATAAGTGTCATTTACTTCTTTAAAATTATCTAAATCAATCATTAAACCACTTGTAATTAACGAATTTTCTTTAGCTTCATTTAAAATAACTTCTAAAACTTCAAATAAATGTCTTCTATTTGGTAAATTTGTTAATACATCTGTTAAAGCTATACTTCTTAAAGTTTGATTTGTTGCTGCTAATTCTCTTGTTTTCTCTTTCACTTTTAATTCAAGATTTCTTTTAAGTTCTAATAATTCACTATTTTTCTTAACTACAACATTTAAAAGATTACTAAGAGCTTTTACTAAAGGTGCTGTTTGCTTATTTTCATTTTGAACTACTATCTCATAAGCTTCTTTAGCTTCAAGACCTTGATTAATTAATTCTATTTGTTTTGCCATATTTTGGTCAATCCCTAAAATATGAAAAGCAAGCCAAGAAATCAAAAACTCTAACAAACTCTTAACAGCTTCTTTATTAGTGCCATCTCCAACATCATCATATAATTGCTTAGTTTGTTCTATAAACATTTTATGACTTAATTTATGCTCTTGAAAAAAATCACTATAAATATTTACATTTTGCATTAGCATTTCTTCTTCTGAAAAATGCTCTTTAGCATAGTTTAAAATACCATTAAAAGCTTCATCTAATTCGTTTTTATTTAAATTCTTTTCGCTTAATTTTAAAGCTAGTTCATTTATTAATTGCACTAAATAATAATGCTGCTTATCAACATTATCAATATTTGTTTCATAGTCTTTATTCCAAGCAAATATTATTTCCATAACCTTTCCCTTTATTTTAATTTATCCCAACTTTTCCCAACACTCAAACTCGTTTTTAATTTAACTTTTAAACCATAAGCATTTTCCATTATATTTTGAGCTATTTTTGAAAATTCTAATACATATTCATCTTTTACTTCAAAAATTAACTCATCGTGAATTTGCAATATCAATTTTGCATTTTCACTCAAATATGGATAAATCTTAATCATAGCTAATTTAATTAAATCTGCTGCCGAACCTTGCAAAATGCTATTTATACATTCTCTATCGTTTGCATTATTTATCTTAATATCATTTGTATATTTGAAAAATCTTTTCCTACCTAAAAGCGTTTTGATATAACCTAAATCTTTTGTTTGTTTTTTTGTATTTTCAAAATATTCTTTAATCAAACTAAAAGAAGCAAAATATTTTTTAATATAATCACTTGCATCACTATATGGTATTTTTAACTCTTCACTAAGTCTTCTAGCACCCATTCCATAAATTAGACCAAAATTTATACTTTTTGCATAATTTCTTTTATCTTTATCGCTAGTGCCAAAAATCTCAATAGCAGTTCTTGTATGAATGTCTTCATCAAATAAAAATGCTTTTAATAAATTTTCATCTTGGCTAAAATGAGCCAACATTCTAAGCTCAATTTGAGAATAATCAAGACTAATAAATGAATAACCTTTTTGCGGGATAAAAGCTTCTTTTAAATAACTTGCGTATTTGCTTCTAGCAGGGATATTTTGTAGATTTGGATTGTTTGAGCTAAGCCTTCCTGTTGCTGTGCCTGTTTGTAAAAAATTTGAACGCACTTTGAAATTCTCTTGATTATCTACATTTAACTCAAGTAATGGTAAAACATAGGTGCTAAGGACTTTGCTAGCGGTTCTATATTCTAAAATCAATTCAGCAATAGGATGCTCTATGCTTTGCAAGGCTGCTTCATTGGTTGAGCCTTTATGATTATCAGGTAGTTTTAATTTATCATATAAAATCTCTTTAAGTTGCTTTGGAGAATTTAAATTAAAGCTTAAACCAACCATATTAAATATCTGATTTTCTAATTCTTTTAAATTAAGTTCTAATATATTTTGAAGATTTAATAATTTTTCTTTATTTAGTGTAATTCCATTATTTTCTAAAGAAATTAAAACTTTAATAAACTCACATTCAAAATCAAATTCTTTTTTGCGTTCATCATCTAAGTTTTTAAAAGCGTGTTCATAAATTGCTTTAGTTATAAACGCATCTTCGCTTGCATATTCACAAGCTAATTTGGTATCAATATCGCTAAAATTTTCGCCCTTTTTAACTACTTCTTCATAAGCTAAACAAGTATAATCAAAATACTCCTTAGCAAGATAATCAAGTGAGTATTTAGAGCTTGAATCAAGTAGCCAAGCAGCTATCATACTATCTTTAAATTTCTTTGGATACGAAATACCTAAATCATTTTTCAGCATTTTTAAATCAAATTTTAGATTATGACCTATTATTACTTTTTCAAATATCTTATTTATAGCTTTTATTGCATCTTCTTTAGCAATATTTTTTGCATTTTTATGTAGTATTGGAACATAATAGCTTTTATCTTGATTACAAAACGAAAATCCAACTATCTTATCATCATAATTAAGCCCTGTTGTTTCGGTATCAAATCCAACCTCATCACCTAAATTATCTATAATCTTAAATAATTCTTCTTTATCATCTAATAAGGTTTTTGTATATTTTAAGCTTACTTGTTTTTCTTCTTTTATCTCGTTTTGTTTATCTATAAATTTTAAGAATTTAAATAATTCAAATTCTCTTAATTCATCTTCAATATTATTAAATATATTAATACTTGGCTTACTAGCTTTGCTTAAAAAATCTCCTAAAGGCAAATCATCAACTAATTTTGCTAATTTTTTAGATAAAACTGCATCATCTTTATGTTCGGCTAATTTTTTTTGAGAACTTTTATTGCCTAATACATTTAGATTTTTATATACATTATCAAGGCTATCGTATTCGTTTAATAGTTTTTTAGCAGCAACTGGTCCAATACCAGGAATACCTTTAAAATTATCAGCACTATCGCCTACTAAGGTTAAATAATCAAGCATTTGATAAGGCTTAACTCCAAATTTCTCAATACAAGCTAACTCGTTTATAATCTCATAATTCTTACCAATTAGCTCGGTATTATTATCATCAAGCAATTGATAAAGGTCTTTATCGGTTGAATAAATGCTAGTAAATAAGCCTTGTTGCTTAGCAAACTTACTAACACTAGCAATAATATCATCAGCTTCATAATTAGGAATTTCTATTGATAAAAATCCTGATTTTTTAATAAGCTCGATACATACTGGAATTTGCTCTTTTAATTCAGGCTCTAATTCTTTTCTATTAGCCTTATAATCAGGCAAAAGCTCTTTTCTAAATGACCCGCCCGAGCTATCTAGTGCAAAAACTACATAATCACATTCAATTTCTTCAACAATTTTTAACATAAAATTTAATAAACCAAATATCATTCCTATTGGTTTTTCATCTTTTGCACTTTTTAAATTCCTCATCGCATAATAAGAGCGAAATAGCACATTTAAAGTATCTACTACTATTATTTTTTTCATATTTTCTACCTTTGATTTTGCCTTTATGTTATCAAAAGAATAATTAATAAAACTAATAAAAAACTAATTTTCATTTTTAATTTACTTTAAAGTTTAATTTAATAAATTTCGTGTTTTTTAAAGGAGATTTTATGAAAAAAATTAGCGATTTTATTTCAAAAAATTTAGCTATTTTGGTTTTAGTTTGCACTGCTTTTGCTTTGTTTTATCCAAGTATTTCTAATATTATTAAGACAAGTTATGTTAATTATTTGCTTGGAATTATTATGTTTGGAATGGGGCTTAGTGTTAGAGCTAGTGATTTTAAGGAGTTATTTTTAAGACCTAAAGATGTGATTATAGGTATTTTTGCACAATTTATAATAATGCCTTTTATAGCTTTTGTTTTGATTTTTGTTTTCAAACTTGATACTGCTTTAGCAATAGGTGTTGCTTTAGTTGGTGCTTGTCCTGGTGGCACTAGCTCAAATGTGATTAGCTACCTAGCAAAAGCTGATGTTGCTTTATCAGTTAGCATTACAAGCTGCACTACGATTTTAGCTCCGATAATTACTCCATTTATTACTTATTTATTAGTTGGAAAAAGCATTGATATTAACGCTATTTCAATGTTTGTTAGCATTATTCAAGTAATAATTATTCCTATTTTATTAGGTGTTTTAGCTCATAAATTTTTACCTAAAATTACTGAAAAATTACAAGATATTTTGCCACTTATTTCAACCTTTGGAATTGTAGCTATAGTAATGAGTGTAGTTGGTGCGAACGCAACAAAAATCTTAGATAATTTAGGCATTATTTTAATAGTTGTAATGCTTCATAATGTCTTAGGCTATCTTTTAGGCTTTTTTGCGGGAAAAATCTTTAAATTAGAATTAGCAAAACAAAAAACTCTAGCAATAGAAGTAGGAATGCAAAACTCAGGCTTAGCTGCTTCACTAGCAACTACTCATTTTGCTGCTTATCCTTTAGCTGCTGTTGTGGCTGCTTTATTTAGCGTATGGCACAATATTTCAGGTGGGATTTTAGCAACAATTTTTAGAAGATTTTAATATTTTAAATTCCTATTTTAATTTTAAAATAGGAATTATTTTAAATTAACTTGTAAAACTAAACTAGCTTCTTTTAAATAATCAACAACTTTTTTTAATCGTTTTAAATTCTTCTTCGCTTTTTGGCTTTTCGCCTGTTTTTTCACATTCAGCTAAGTATTTTTCATAGCTTTGAGTTTTTGTTTTAAAAAATGCTTTAAGCTTTTTAAACATTGCTTGTCCTTAATCTTGTATAAGCAAACTTGCTTCTTAATTAACCTCAAGCACAATTAGAATTTAAACGCTCTTTCTCACGCTTTAAAAATTCTTCTTTGCTTAAAGGCTCTTCATTTGGGTATTTTTCCTTATGCTCTTTTAAATAAGCTTCATAATCAGGAATACCACAAGCTGCTTTGAGTTTATCAAAAAATCCCATAGCTTTCTCCTTAAGTTAAAATAAAATCTAAAGATAACATAAAAGATTTGCTAATCAATCTCTTTTATGCTCTAATCTAAATTCTCTTGGATTTTGTGGATTTTTACCTTGCCATAATCCTAATTTATTGGCTCTTGCGTATTTTTCATCATCTAAATATTTTTTCGTATAGTTTTGATACGACCACGCACAACCATTTCTTACCATTGCTTTATTTATATCTTCGCCATTAGCATAGACAATACCTACAACCCGTCCATATTTATCTTTGTCTTTAATCTCTAACTTAATATCTTTATTTTTAAGAAAATCACTTAGCATATTTTTACAAAATTGCCCGTATTCTTGAGCGCTTTCAGGTGCGTCTATGCCATAAAATCTCACTTTGATTTTTTCTCCTTTGCTAAGCAAAACTATAGTATCTCCATCACTTACTTTTTCTAGTGAATACTCTTTAGTAAAAGAAGTAAAATAAGAAAAATTTGCAACTACTAAAAAAATAATTAAAGCAATTATTTGGTATTTAAATGGTAATTTTTTAATTAATTGCATTTGTGCTTTTGTTGGTTTTTTCATATTAATCCTTAAAATTATTTTTTTATATAATATTATTTTTAAAAGGATTTTACAATGGTTTTTATAAAAGGTTTTATATTAATATTATCATTAATTGTTGCTATCGGAGCTCAAAATATGTTTGTAATAAAACAAGCAATATTAAAAAATCATATAATTTTAATATGCAGTATTTGTTTTATTTGCGATGCTATTTTACTTGCTTGTGGAGTATTTGGAGTTGGTAAAGTATTATTAAAAAACGAAACAATAAGTTTAATAGTTACAATTTTAGGTATATTATTTTTAATCACTTATGCGATGATTTCACTAAAATCAGCCTTTATGAACACTAATTGTGATTTTCAAAATGATAATGAAAAATTAAGTGTAAAAAAAGCAATAATTTTAACCTTAGCAATTACTTTACTAAACCCACATGTTTATTTAGATACCATATTTTTAGTTGGAGCAAACGCTATAAATATTCAACAAAATGAAAGGATATTATTTTTCTTAGGTGGTGTATGTGCTTCTTTTTTGTGGTTTTTTTCTTTAGGATTAGGAGTTAGTAAAATTAGTAAAATACTTTTAAATAAAAAAATATATTTTAAACATTTGAAGCTGTCGAAGAATAGAGAGGCAAAGTACAATGTGAGATACTGATAGATATATGTAATAAAAATATAATAGACAATACGCGGGATGATATAATAATAATATAATGA
>NZ_JAHCZE010000065.1:0-8165 GCF_018501205.1 Campylobacter sp. 2018MI01
TGATAATTCTATTCCATCGCAATTTCAGTATATTTGTGATGAGATATTTAAGAATAAAAATATTCATTTGATTTTATGTGGCTCAATTATTTCTATGATGTATGAATATACATTATCATACAATTCTCCTTTATATGGTAGAAGAACTAGTGCTATTAAGCTTGAAGCACTTGAGTTTAAGTATTTAAAAGATTTTTTTCCTAATAAAACTAAAAATGAGCTTATAGAAATATATAGTGTGTTTTATAGTATCCCAAAATATCTTGAGCTTATAAATGATAAAGGGGATATTTATGAAAATATTAAAGCAAATATTTTAAATCCAAATTCATATTTATATAATGAAGCTAGTTTTGTATTACAAAATGAAATCAATGAACCTATAACTTATTTTTCAATTTTAAAAATTATTGCTAGTGGAGAACACAAGATCGGAAATATTGCTAGTAAATTAGGTAAAAGTCCAAATAATATAACATCTTTTATAGATAAATTAATTGAGCTTGATATTATTTATAAAATTATTCCTATAACCGAACAAAATCCAGAAAAATCAAAAAAAAGTTTATATTTTATAAAAGATAATTTTTTAAGATTTTATTTTGCATATATATTTCCTTATAAATCTCAACTTGAACTTGATAATACAGATTATGTAATTAATATAATTAAGACAAGTTTTATGGAATTTATAAGTAGGGTGTATGAAGATTTAGCGATTAATTATCTTTTAAATACACATAAAGACCTTTTAAAATGCGGTAGATGGTGGGATAAAAATACAGAAATTGATGCGGTTGGGGTCGCTAAAGATTATTTAATAGTTGCTGAATGTAAATATAAAAATAAAGCAGTAGGAACTAATGTTTTAGAAGATTTAAAAGCAAAAGCTACTAAAATAGATAGTAATTTACCTATTAAAAAATATATTTTATTTAGCAAAAGCGGTTTTACAAATGATTTAAAAGCACTTGCTAGTGATGAAATACAATTAATTGAATTATTATAAATTTCGTATGTTTAAGGCATACGAAATTTAGTTTATAGGCTATATAAATTAGGCTTTCTTTGAGATATACAAGGCAAGGTTTTTCTAACTTCATCAATTTTATTAAAATCAATTTCAAATATTTGAATACCTTCATCAACGCCAAATTTTATTTCTTCAAGTCCAAGTGGATTTATTAGGCACGAGCGACCAGTGTAGATATTACCTGTTTGATTACTAGCACATAAATATATTGTGTTTTCTAAAGCTCTTGTTTTAGTAAGTAGCATAAAATGTTCATCTTTATGTTTGCCATCTACCCAAGCAGTAGGAACTAATACAAGCCTTGCACCATCAAGTGCTAAAGTTCTAGCAATTTCAGGGAAACGAAGTTCATAACACACCATTATCCCCATTTTGCCCCATTTTGTATCAAAGGCTTTTATTTTTTCATTACTTGCATTTATATCTTTACTTTCATCATAGCTAAAAGCATCGTAAAGGTGAGTTTTTGAATATTTATGGATTATTTTGCCACAATCAGCAAAAATTACACTATTTTTAGTTTTTTCATTATCTTTTTCATAAAAACCAAAAACAACTGCGATATTTAACTCTTTACTTTTATTAATAATGCTTGTTACAAATTCTTCATCAATATTTTGAGCAATGGTATTAAAATTAATCCCTTCATTACTAGGCACAAAAGCCTGTGAAGTTTCTGGAAACACCACAAGCTCAGCACCAAAAGATTTTGCCTTTTGCATAAAATCAATAATTTTTTCAAGGTTAATTTTATAATTTCTATCAGTTTTTATTTGAGCTAAAGCAATTTTTAATTTATTCATCATAAACCCTCAAAATATTTGTTTGCACCTAAAATTTCGCTAAGTGGAATGCCTTTATCTATTTTTGCTTTTGTTTCAATTTCTCCGATTTGAACATTTATTGCTCTTTTGCCAAGTTCTTCAACATTATCAATATCTGGATTTAAAACCAGTATTCCATCATCATCAGCTACTATCAAATCTCCTGGATTTATAACAACATTATCAATAGCAATAGGAACATTAATTGAGCCTTCAATTCCTTTAATTCTAGTTGTTAAAGCACTAACATTTCTATACCAAACATTAACGCCAAGATTTTTAATAGCATTCAAATCAGTTACACAACCATCAATGATTACCCCACCAACTTTTTTGTGTCTTGCCATATAGCAAACTAATTCTCCAAAAGGTGCTCTTTCATAATCTTTATTAGTATCAATTACTACAATATCACCTTCATTTACAATATCAAATACTTTATGAACAGCAGTAGAATCAAGGTGTGGTATTCTAACGGTTATAGCAGTTCCTACTAATTTTTTTCCACTATGAAGTGGCTTTAAATTTCTAATAAAACCACAATCTTGCATATGTCCTATAGTTGAAGGGCAAACCTCTTTATAAAGATTAAGAATTTCATCTGAAACTTTACTAACTCTTTTGTTTAAAATAAACATTTTTTCTCCTTTTATTAAAATTAATTACTTTCTAAAGCATTGTCAGGTTTGACAAATAAATAAGCTATCATAGCAAGTGTTACAGGAATTATATTAAATAATATAGCTATATTCCATCCATATTTTTGTGCCATCCAGCCAACTAAAATAGGCGAGAACGCTGAACCTACATTTCCCCATAAATTCATCCAAGAGCTAACCGCTGCTGCTTGACTTCTACCTTTATCAGCTGCAACAGCCCAAGATACAACAACAGGAAGTCCTAAAAATCCAAAACCAAGACTTAAAAATAAAATACTAAGCATTGTATTTTCAACATATACAACTAAAAATAAGCATATATCAAATATTAAAAATCCAGCAACTGCTAAATAAGTTCTAGCTTTTTTAAAACTATTTGTAATTTTTAAAATCTTATCGCTTAATCCACCACCAAGTGCAACAAATATACAAATAGCAAGCCAAGGAGCTCCAGCGTAAAATCCCATAGCTTTTAAATCAAGCCCTTTAGCTTCTAGTAAGAATGTAGGAAGCCAAGTCATAAACATACCTGTCATATAAACACAAAAAAAGTATGCAATTCCAAGTGCATAAAATTCTTTATTTTTTAAGAATGCTTTCCAAGGAGTTTTTTTAATACTATCTACAAATCTTTCACTTTGAATATATAAAAGTTCGTCTTTACTAATAAATTTATTATCTTCAGGTCTTGATGAACTTATAAAATAATAAATCAAGGCGATTAAAATTCCAATCGCACCAAATACATAAAATACACTATGCCAACCATAATTATTGACAAGCCAAACAGATATAAATGGAGCAATTACTGGCCCAAAGTATGAACCTGCTAGTAAAAATGAAGCTGCTCTTGCTTTTTCTTTTTTACCAAACCAGTTATTATTAAATGCTGCATTGCTAGGATATATAGGAGCTTCTCCTAAACCAAATAAAAATCTAACTACTAAAAGTAGCATAAATGTTCCTGCAAGTGGCGTTAAAATAGTAAAAATTGACCATAAAATTAATGCAAAAATAGTCATAAATTTATTGCCAAATTTTTGAATTAAAATACCACTTGGAATTTGAGCTGCGGCATAAGCTATAAAAAATGCAGAATTTAATAAGCCAAATTGAGTTTTATCTATATTAAATTCTTGCATCATAAAACTAGCAACGACAGAAATATTTGCCCTATCCATATAAGCGATTAAGCCTATTAGGAAAAATACAAAGGCTATAAGCCACCTAAATCTCATAATTTCTCCTTTTTTTAAAATTAACTTATTTTCATTATATAAAAATAATAAAATTTTATTATTATTTTTTCTAAAATTAATAAAAATTTGTTACTTTTTGTAATATTTTATGAAAAAGTAAGAAAAATTAAGAAAATTTATTAAAAAAAATCAAAAAAATTATTATTTTAAGAAAATTTTAAAGATGGGGGGGGGTATAATCAAATGATGATTTTTAAATAAAGGAGAAAATATGAGCAATTTTGCTTTAATTTCGGTCTTAATAGCTTCTATTGCTTTAGTTGTGTTTTGTATTACAAAACTTAAAATCCACGCTTTTTTATCATTAAGCTTAGCAAGTATTTTTGTCGCACTTATAACTGGTGTTGATTTAACAAAAATCGGTTCTATTATTGAAAATGGAGTAGGTGGGACGCTAGGATTTTTAGCTGTTATTATTGGTTGTGGAAGTATCTTAGGAAAAATGCTAGAAGTTAGTGGCGGAGCGCAAAAAATAGCCCTATCATTACTAAATCTACTTGGTAAAAAAAGAGCTGATATTGTTATGATGTTGGTTGGATTTATTGCTGGTATTCCTGTATTTGTTGAGGTTGGATTTGTCTTATTAGTGCCTTTAGTTTTAGTTGTAGCTAAAGAAATAGGTGTTAGCAGAATAAAAATAGGCATAGCATTAGCAACTTCGCTAATGGCAGTTCATTGTATGGTGCCACCACACCCAGCAGCTACTAGCATAGTAGCTACTTTAGGTGCTGATATAGGTCAAGTAATTTGGATGAGTATAGTTGTGGGTATGATATGTGCTTTTATAGGTGGGGTTTTGTTTTTGAAATTCTTTGATTTTTCAAAAGATAATGAGATGAGTGTTTTTGATAATACAAGTTCTACTTATAACTCTATGCCAAGCACAGCAATTACTTATTTTACAATACTTTTGCCTTTAGTTTTAATGTTGCTTAAGACTTTAGTATTTAAAGATAATGCAGTATTTGCATTCATTGGAAATCCTATTATCGCATTATTAATAAGTGTTTTTGTAGCATACTATACTTTAGGTTTAAAGCAAGGCTATTCTATGCAAAATTTAATGGAATTTAGTTCTAATTCATTTACGCAAATTGCTTCAATTTTATTAATCATAGGAGCAGGTGGAGCTTTTAATGAGATATTAATTGCTTCAGGCATTGGCGAAGCATTAAAGCAGACTTTAGGAAGTTTGAGTTTAAATCCTGTATTTTTAGCTTGGTTAATTGCTATTATTTTACATGCTAGTGTTGGAAGTGCAACGGTTGCTATGATTAGTGCAGCAGGAATTGTCTTGCAAATGGATAGTAATGTTAGTAAAGAAGTTTTATGCCTTGCAATAGGAAGTGGTGCTATAGGTTTTACTATCGTAACAGATAGCTTATTTTGGCTAGTAAAAGAAAGCTTAGGAATGAGTGTAAAGGCTATGTTTAAATACTTTACAAGTGCGACTTTAGTAGCAAGTATAAGTGGTTTAATCTTAAGCTATGTTTTATCAATAATTTTATAAGGAGTAAAAATGTTAATTGAAAATCTAAAAGCAATGAAAGAAACAAGTTGGATTAATACAAATCTAAGCAATGATGTATTAAATGAATTAAACAAAGGTGCTATTAAGCTTGATAGAATTGATGATGCAAGGGCTAGGCTTAATCGTTTTGCACCTTTACTTAAGATAATTTTCCCTGCTACAAATATTACTAATGGTATTATAGAAAGCCCATTAGCTTGTGTGAATAATTATAAAAAAGAGTTAGAAAAATTAAGCGGTGCTAGTATTAATGGCGATGTTTATATAAAACTTGATTCGCATTTACCAATATCAGGCTCTATTAAGGCTCGTGGTGGAATATATGAAGTATTAAAACACGCAGAAGATTTGCTAATAGAAAATAATATGCTAAGTATTCAAGATGATTATTCAAAACTTGCCGAGCCAAAATATAAAGAATTTTTAAGTAAATATAAAATAGCAGTTGGCTCAACCGGTAATCTTGGTCTTTCAATAGGAATTATGAGTGCGAAACTTGGCTTTAAAGTAGAAGTTCATATGAGTGATTGTGCTAAAGAATGGAAGAAAAAAATGTTAAGAGAGCACGGATGCAGCGTGATTACTTATGAAGATGATTACGGCGTCGCAGTAGAGCAGGGAAGAAAAAGTTCTGAAAATAATCCGTATTGTTATTTTATAGATGATGAAAACTCGCATAATTTATTTTTAGGATATAGCGTTGCTGCAAAGAGATTAAAAGGACAATTGCAAGCATTAGATATTAATATCAGCAAAGATAGACCGCTTTATGTTTATCTTCCTTGCGGTGTTGGTGGTGGTCCTGGTGGGGTTGCTTATGGGCTTAAGGCTGAATTTGGAGATTGTGTAAAATGCTTTTTTGCTGAGCCAACGCATAGTCCTTGTATGATACTTGGACTTGCTACCGGAAAACATAATGATATAAGTGTAGCTGATATTGGGCTTGATAATATTACGGCTGCTGATGGACTTGCTGTTGGTCGTGCGAGTGGTCTTGTAGGTAAAGTGCTTGAGCGTGTAATTGATGGAAGTTTTACGGTAAGTGATGAGAATATGTATAGATATTTAAGCTTACTTGCATCTAGCGAAGGTATTAAGCTTGAGCCTTCGGCTTTAGCTGGAGTTAAAGGCTTAATGATTTCTAATGAGCTTAAAACTGAACACAAAAACGCAATTCATCTAATATGGGCAACAGGTGGAAGTATGGTGCCAGACGCTGAAATGGCTGAATTTATTAAAACAGGAGATGAATTATTATAAAATAAGCCCTAAAATAGGGCTTATAATTACTTTACGCAACTATAATTTACAAAACATTTACCGAGGGCTTTATGAATCAACAAACAAGAACAGAATATATAAAATTAGTGCATTTTTTAGCACAAGCTTTAGGCAAGGATTATGAAATAGTTTTGCACGATATAAATGATGATGGAATGAGTATTGCAGAAATTGCTAATAATCACATAAGCGGAAGAAGTATTAATTCTCCTATTACAGGATTTGCACTTGAGCTTGTTAATAAAAAGATTTATGAAGAAAGAGATTTTTTAAGCAATTATAAAGCAAGTGCAGGTGGAAAAAATATAAGAGGTAGCACATTTTTTATCAAAGAAGGCAATAAATTAAGTGGAATGCTATGTATAAACTACGATAAAAGTAGAATGGAAAATATAGCAGCACAATTATTAGGTAGCGATATACCTGTAGAAGAAGCTGCTTATGAAGAAGTTTTGAGCCTTGATTTAAATGAGCTAATTCAAGAATTAACAGGGCTTAGCGTAAATGAGCTAAAAAATACTAATCTAAAACCAAAACAAAGACAAATAATAGTAGATAAAATCTATGAAAAAGGTATTTTTAATATAAAAGGCTCAATTACAGAAATAGCTAATCTTTTAAACCTTTCAGAATCAAGCATATATCGTTGTATAAACAAATCTAAACAAAAATTTTAATCAAGCATAAACGCTTGATTAAGTTAAATTCCATTAGTATTTAGTGCTAAAATCTCAATAGTAATTAATATTAAAGGTATTTTTATGAAAGTAATTTTTGGCCCAGTTAATTCAAGAAGATTTAAAAAATCTTTAGGTATAGATTTAAGTCCTAATGAGAAATGTTGTAATTTTGATTGTTTATATTGTGAGCTTGGAAAAGCTAAATTAAAATATGAAAATAAATCAAATTTAAGTGTTGAATATATAATAAATGAGCTAAAAGAAGCTTTGAAAATACATAAAGATTGCGATTATATAAGCATTAGTGCAAATGGCGAACCTACTTTATATCCATATTTAGATGAATTGATTATAAAAATAAATGAAGTTAAAAAGAATGCAAAATCATTAATTTTGAGTAATGCAAGCACAATTTTTGATAAAAATATTCAAAAGGCATTATTAAATCTTGATAGCGTTAAACTAAGCATTGATAGTGTAAATCCTAAAGTATTTCGCAAAATTGATAGGACGAATATAGATATAAATAAAATAGTTCAAGGTATAAAAGAATTTAGTCAAATTTATAAAGGTGAGTTGATTTTAGAATGCTTGGTTTTAGATGGTATTAATGATGATGAAAAGGATTTTATTGCTTTAAATGATATTTTAAAGGATATTAAAGCAACTAGACTTGATTTAGGAACTATTGATAGACCGAGTGATTATAATGTAAAGGCTGCAAGTTTTGAGAAATTAAGTAAATTGGCTAGTTTGATAACTAATATAAAAGTTAATATTATGAGTAGAAATACTAATATAAATAAATATGATGATTTGCTTAAAACTATTAGTTTAAGACCATTAAGCTCACAAGAAATTGATGAAAAAGATATAAAAATGTTAGATGAATTAGTAG
>NZ_JAHCZE010000066.1:0-7893 GCF_018501205.1 Campylobacter sp. 2018MI01
TTTATTATGGTGTGTTTTTAATTATTTTTAGTAGTTAGTGAAGGTTATTTTTAGAATGATATTTTAATTGCTTTTTAGTTTTTAATTTAAAGTATTGTTTATGTTGTTTAGAGTGGTTGGGGGGGGGTAATGGGTGTTTTTAGTATTTAATGGATTAGTGGTTTATGGTGGGGGAATAGTTTATGTATTTATAGTATATTGTTTGGTTTAAAAAATTGAAAGGTTGAAAAATGAAAAAAATATTAGCTTTAATTTTATCGCTATTTGGATTATCTTCTAATATTTATGCTGATGATAATATTAATAATAAAATGTTGGTTAGAATTTCTGTTGTTGAAGTTTATCCAGAGTATCTTGATGAATACCTTGTTATTGCAAAAGAAGTTGCTGAAGCTTCAATTGAAAAAGAAAAGGGTGTAATATCTATTTATCCAATGATGCTTGTAAAAAATAATAATATAATTAATATTTTAGAAATTTATAAAGACCAAGAATCTTATAATAAACATATTAATTCCGAACATTTTCAAAAATATAAAAAAGGCACATTGCATATGGTAAAATCTCTTGACTTACTTGATTCTTATCAATTAAGTGATAAAAATTTTAAAGCAATTTTTAAAAGACAATAATTTCTATATGCTTTTTAATTAAAATCATTAAATAGATTGTGTGTTTTATAGATAAGGAGTATAATAATTTATTTTAATATCAATTAATTTAATTAGTAATTATTATCTTAATTAATTATAGCAGTAATCTTTATAGTATTTTTAATGTATGTATTGATACTTAATTGCACTAAAATATATTATAAATATCAAAATATTATATTTTATATAGATATAATAGTTCCTATTAAAAAATAGGTTTAATTAAGTGGTAATAATGAATATTTTATATAGCTAAAATTAAAATAAATTTTTCAAATTCCATTCTAATTTATTGATATAAGTAAAACTAATTTTTTATTAAATTAGTTTTACTTTATAATATTTATTTTTTTAAAATATCTTGAACGCATTCAAGTGGGGTTGTAAATATTTTATCGCAACTTTGCTTGAGAGTATTCATATCTGTGTATTCAAATAAAGTTACATAAGCATTCACTCCGGCAGCTTTAGCAGCTTCTGTATCGTTTAAAGTATCTCCTATCATATAAATTTTACTAAAGTCAAATTCTTTTTTAAGTTCGTTAATTTCAAGCATTTCAGAGCCTTTTAAACGACTTAGTGCTTTATAAATTGGTTCTGGATTTGGTTTGCAGTATTTTACTTCATCACCACCCACAACTACGCTAAAATCATCTAAAATATCAAAATCTTTTAAAATTTCTTTAGCAAAATAAACAGATTTTGTAGTTACTAATCCTACTTTAGCATTTTTACTAGCAAGTTTTACTGCTTCTTTTGCCCCATTTAAAAGACTAGTTCCGTCTTTATAATATATTTTATAATTTTGTCTATATAATTTAACTATATCAGCAACTTGCTCTTTTGGCACTCCTATTGTTTCAAACATTCCTTCAGTAGACATTCCAATTAATGTTTTTATATATTCATCACTTAAATTAAAATTATAACTTTCTAAGGCTTTTCTAAGGCTAGTAATTATTGGCTGGGTAGAATCGATTAAAGTTCCATCTAAATCAAAAAATATAATCATTTGTATCCTTTTTTTATTTTAAGCTTAGCAAAATAAAGCTAATTTATTGACAATTTACAAATTTAATTATAAAATCTAATTTAATTGACTTTATCAACTATTAGGAATAACATGTTTTTTAAAAAAATTACCTATGCAAATAGAAAAATCATCAGTAAAGTAAATGAAATTTTAAAGCCATTTAATATTAATGCGACTGATTGGAGAGTATTTTATTATCTTAGCTCAACAAAAAGTGCTAGTTTAAGTGAGATTTGCGAGTTTTATCAGATGGATAAGGCTATTGCGTCTAGGATTTGTAAGAAACTAGAAAAAGCAAATTATTTAGAAATTTCAAGCTCAAATGATAAAAGAGAAAAAATCATTTCACTTAGTTTAAAAGGCAAGGAATTGTTTTTTGATGCAAATATTTTAATTTCTAATTACGAAAAGCAAATTTGTGATGATTTAGATTATGCTGAATTTGGATTGTTTATTAATATGCTTGATAAAATCAATAAAAAATTATAAGGAGTTTTTATGGGATTATCCAAAAAGTATAATATTTGGAATAAGAATTTTATTTGTGTTTTTATTATTAATTTTGTTATTTGTTTAGTGTTTTTTATCACTACGATTGCTTCTACAGATTTTGCAAAAACTATATTACAATCTAGCACAGCAATAGCAGGTCTTGCCAATGGTATTTTTGTAATTGGAGCACTATTATCAAGACTTTATTTTGGCTCAATTATTGATAATATAAACATAAAAAAAGTTATGATTATTAGTTTAGTTTTGTATTTTATACCTAATTTATATTACTTGTTTTTATCAACTAATTTTGAATTAATATTATCAAGATTGCTTGCTGGTATGTGTTATGGTGCATGCTCTTGTGCTTGTGGTGCTGCAGTAGCTAGACTAGTGCCTAGCAATAAAAGAGGAATTGGTATAGGATATTATGCGGTTAGTGTTGTATTAAGCTCTGCTATTGGACCATTTTTAGCAGTATATTTAGTGGGTAAAAATAATTTTAATTTATGTTTTATAATTTCTTTAATTAGTATATTAATAGCATTAATTTCAAGTGTAGTAATAAAAGTTAAAAGATTTAGAAAACATAAGATAAATCATGTTAAAAAATCTTTTTCAATTTTTAATTACATTGAAAAATCGGTTTTGGGTGTTGCTTATGTCGTATTTTGTATGGGTTTTGTTTATGGAGCAATTATTGCTTTTATAAGTTCTTATTCAAAAGAGCTTAATTTAATTGAAGCAGGTTCATTATTTTTTGTATTTTATGCTTGTATTAGTGTGTTTTCAAGACCAATTTCAGGTAAAGTATTTGATAAAATAGGTGCGGATTATGTAATAGTTCCTTCTATTTTGTTTTATGTAGCAAGTTTAATAATTTTAGCTTATACAAACAATTCTTTAATGATGTATTTATCGGCTATTTTTTGTGCTTTAGGATATGGAAACGCTACTTCAAGTCTTCAATCACTTGCTATAAAATTATCTCCTAAAGAGAAAATGGGCTTAGCAAATTCAACATTTTTTATAGCTTTAGATGTTGGAATGGGTATTAGTCCTTATTTATTAGGTTTGATTGAGCCTAGTTACGGGCATTCTAGGATTTATGAAATATGTGCGGGGATAATTTTGTTTTCTTTAATATTGTATTATGCCTTTGTTATGAGAAAATCAAAAGATTTTAAAAAAGATTTAAAAGATTATGAAGATAATTTTTTAGAAAAAAATCACTCGGATATTATCATTAAAGACTAGGAGAAAATATGAAATTTAGTGGAAAAAATGTATTAATTACAGGTGCATCTAAAGGCATTGGTGCTGAAATAGCTAGAGTTTTAGCGGGATTTGGTCTAAAAGTATGGATTAATTATCGTTCAAAACCTGAACTTGCAGAGAACTTAAAACAAGAAATTGAAAAAAATGGTGGTAAAGCAGCAATTATTTGTTTTGATGCAAGTTGTGAAAGTGATTTTACAAATGCTATTAAAACAATAATTGATTGTGATGGAGAATTAAGTTATTTAGTAAATAATGCAGGAATTACAAAAGACAAATTAGTTTTAAGAATGAGCGAAGCTGATTTTGATGATGTTATAAAGGCTAATTTAAATTCAACTTTTATAGGTTGTAAAGAAGCATTTAAAGTAATGAGTAAAAAGCGTTTTGGTAGTGTTGTAAATATTAGTTCAGTTGTTGGTGAGATGGGAAATGCAGGTCAAGTAAATTATTCTGCTAGTAAAGGTGGAGTTATTGCTATGACTAAGTCTTTTGCTAAAGAAGCAGCTAGTAGAGAAGTTCGTTATAACGCAATTACTCCAGGATTTATAGAAAGTGATATGACAGATGTATTAAGTGATGAAATTAAACAAACTTATTATAAAGCAATTCCACTTGCTAGATTTGGTAAACCTAGCGAAGTTGCAAATGCAGTTGCGTTTTTATTAAGTGATTATTCTAGTTATATTACAGGTGAGATTTTAAAAGTTAATGGCGGAATGTATGTGTAATTTATTTACACTTTTTTGTAAGAATACGAGTTTAATTTTATTTTAGGAGAAAAAAATGTCTATTTTTGAAGATGTTAAAAAAGTTATTGTAGAAGAATTAGGAGCTGATGAAGCTAGTATTACACCTGATGCTAAAATTATTGAAGATTTAGGTGCAGATTCACTTGATGTAGTTGAATTAATTATGGCTTTAGAAGAAAAATTTGATATTTCTATTCCTGATGAAGATGGTCAAAAAATCGCAACAGTTAATGATATAGTAAAATACATAGAAGCAAAAAAACAATAAGGATTTAAATTGAGAAGAGTAGTAGTAACTGGCATTGGAATGATAAATGCCCTTGGGCTTGATAAAGAAAGTTCGTTTAAGGCGATTTGTGATGGAAAAAGCGGTGTTGGAGAAATTACTCTTTTTGATACCAGTGATTTAAGTGTTAAAATTGCCGCAGAAGTTAAGGATTTCGATCCTTTAACAGTATTAAATGCAAAAGATGTTAAAAAAGCTGATAGATTTATTCAACTTGGATTACACGCTGCAAAAGAAGCTATAAGTGATGCTAATTTTAAAATGGTTGATGGCGTGATTAGTGAAGTTGATTTAGATGAATTTGGAGTAGTAAGTGCAGCAGGAATTGGTGGCTTACCTAATATTGAGAAAAATTCTAATGTATGTTTGCAAAAGGGCGCAAGCAGGATTTCGCCTTTTTTCATACCTTCAGCTCTAGTTAATATGCTAGGGGGAATGGCTTCAATTGATTATAAATTGAAAGGTCCAAATTTATCTTGTGTAACTGCTTGTGCAGCAGGAACTCACGCAATTGGCGAAGCTTATAAAACAATAGTTTGCAATCAAGCAAATAAAATGTTAGTAATTGGAGCTGAATCAGCTATTTGTGCAGTAGGTATAGGTGGATTTGCTTCAATGAAAGCTTTATCTACTAAAAATGATACTCCAGAAACAGCTAGTAGTCCATTTGATGCTAGTAGAGATGGCTTTGTTATGGGAGAAGGTGCAGCTGCTCTTGTTTTAGAAGATTATGAAGATGCTAAAAAAAGAGGTGCTAGAATATATGCTGAAGTTATAGGGTTTGGTGAAAGTGCAGATGCAAATCATATAACTTCTCCAGCTTTAGATGGTCCATTAAGAGCTATGAAAAAAGCTTTATGTATGGCAAAGGGATTTGATTGCTCTGCTAATAAAATTAAAATTGATTATATTAACGCACACGGAACATCAACTCCAGCTAATGATAAAAATGAAACAGCAGCAATGAAAGAATTGTTTAAAGATGATATGCCTTTAGTAAGTTCTACAAAAGGTCAAACAGGACATTGTTTAGGTGCTGCTGGTGCTATTGAAGCAGTAATTTGTCTAATGGCTATGAGAGATAGTATAGTTCCACCTACAATAAATTATAAAAACCCTGACCCTGATTGTGATTTAGATTATGTGCCTAATGTGGCTAGAAAGCATACAATTAAAACAGCTATGAGTAATTCGTTTGGTTTTGGTGGAACGAATGCTTCAGTGATTTTTAGAAAATTGGATTAATTAAGATGGCAGCTTATTTAGATTTTGAGAAAAATATTCAACAATTAGATGAAGATATTATTAATGCTAATATTAAAGGCGATATAGAAGCAGTTAAGATTTTAAAAAAGAATTTAGAAAAAGAATTAACAAAAACCTATAAAAACTTAAGTGATTTTCAAAAGCTACAGCTAGCAAGACATCCTGATAGACCATATTCTCTTGATTATGTGAGAATAATTTTAAAAAATGCCCATGAATTACATGGAGATAGAGCATTTAGAGATGACCCTGCTATAGTTTGTTTTGCTGGTTATATTGGTGAGCAAAAAGTAATGTTAATAGGCGAACAAAAAGGTCGTGGAACAAAATATAAATTACATAGAAATTTCGGTATGCCACATCCAGAGGGTTATCGTAAGGTTTTAAGATTTGCTAAAATGGCTGAAAAATTTAAAATACCTATTGTATTTTTAGTAGATACTCCAGGTGCTTATCCTGGAGTAGGAGCTGAAGAGCGTGGTCAAAGTGAGGCAATTGCTACAAATTTATATGAATTAAGTGCTTTAAAAACAATAATTATTTCTATAGTAATTGGAGAAGGCGGAAGTGGTGGAGCTTTAGCTTTAGGTGTAGCTGATAAATTAGCTATGCTTAAAAATTCAGTGTTTTCTGTAATATCTCCTGAAGGTTGTGCTGCTATATTATGGAATGACCCAAGTAAAAGTGAAGCTGCAACAAAGGCTATGAAAATAAGTGCTGATGATTTATATGAGCAAGGATTAATAGATGATATTATAGAAGAAGGCATTGCTCATAGAAACAAAGAGATTACTGCAAATAATATACAAAATTATGTTTTAGAAAAAATAGAAGAACTAAAACCATTAAATCTTGATGAATTGGTTGCAAAAAGAATGCAAAAAATTCTCAAATTAGGTTCTTTTAATGAAGACAAATAATATTTATCCAAGTACCTTACTTGGATAATTTTAGGTTTGTATATGAAATATGTTTTTTTACTCAATATGGGTGGTGTAAATCAAATTGATGAATGTGAAGTATTTTTAAAAAATATGTTTAATGACCCAAATATTTTGGGAATAAAATCAGATTTTTTAAGAAGTCTTGTAGCATTTATGATAAGAAAATTTCGTATTAAATCTATGAAAGAAAATTATAATAAAATAGGTGGTAAAAGTCCTTTAACTAAAATCCAAAAATCTCTTTGTGATAAATTAAATTCTTTGCAAAAAGATTTTCATTTTGATTTTATATCAACTTATGTTCCGCCTTTTGCGAAAGAAGTCTTAGCTAAATATGATTTTAAAGATAATGATGAAATAATACTATTTCCTTTATATCCACATCATTCTATAACCACTACTACATCATCTTTGCAAGATTTTTATAAAAATTTTGATAAAAAAATCAATATAAAAGAAATACCTTATTTTTACCAAGATGAGTTTTATAATAATATTATTTTAAATGAGATACAAAAATATAAAAATATTGATTGTTTGATAATATCAGCACATTCTTTACCGATAAAAACTATAGAAAAGGGTGATATTTACGAAGAGCATATAAAAGAACATTTTGCTATATTAAAGGATAAATTACAAAACGATTTTAAAGAAATTAAATTAGCTTATCAGTCAAAATTAGGACCTGTAAAATGGTTAGAACCTGCACTTAGTGATGAATTAGATAAATTAGGCAATAAAAGTGTTTTAATATATCCACTATCATTTTGTATTGATTGTTCTGAAACTATTTTAGAATTAGATATTGAATATAGACATCAGTATAAAGGTGATTATAATGTGTGTAAATGTCCAAATGATAGTGAAGATTTTGCTAAATATATCTTAAGCAAATTGGAATTTGCAAATACTAATTTAAATTATGAAAGTCAAAATAAAATTTAAGCTTAAAATGATTTTTTATAGCTAATATAAATAACTTATCAAAAGAATTTCAATAATTTTACTTATTTATAATTGGTATCTTATTTATTCTTTATAATTTATATTAAGTTTTGAAATTCTTATTTCAATTTTTAGATTTTATGGTATTTATAAATAGATTTATTTAGAGTATAAAATAGTTGTTTGGCTAAAATTAGATTTAAAAAAATAAACTTTTATTTTAAATTTCATAGTTTTTAAG
>NZ_JAHCZE010000067.1:0-7754 GCF_018501205.1 Campylobacter sp. 2018MI01
TCTAAAAAGCCATAATTATTTTTTAGGCTTTTTAGAACTTTTTAAATGTTTTTCTAATTTTTTTCTTCCACTAAATGATATTTTTTCTATGAATAAATGTCCATCAAGATGGTCGTTTTCGTGTTGAATAGCAACCGCTAAAAGCCCTTCAGCTTCTAAAGTTTTTTGATTTCCAAATCTATCTAAATAATCAACTTTAATTTTATTATATCTAGTTACTTCTTCAAAAAAACCAGGAACACTAAGGCAACCTTCTTCATAAACTTGAGTTCCTTCTCCAATAGGTGTTATTATTGGATTAATAAATTCAATCAAATCATCTTTATTTTGTTCTTCATTTTCATTTAATAAATTAATCAAAAATATTCTTAAAGGTTTTGCAACTTGTATTGCTGCTAAACCTATACCACTAGATGAAATCATAGTTTCATACATATCATCTAAAAATGTATGTAACTCTTCATCAAATACCTTAACTTCTTCACTCCTAGTAAATAATAATTTATTAGGATAAGTTATTAATTTAAGCATCATTTTCTTCACTATCTCCAACTACAGCATAAATTTCTTTATTTTTACCAGTATTCGGTAATACGCTAATAGCCTCAAGAATCTGTTCTTCATAATTATCGCCACTAAGTGCTACAACGCTCATTTCTATATTAATATCAATTTCATTATCATTTATAAAAAATGTTGTATTGTAAAATAAGTCTGAAATTCTCTCACAAGCTTTTTTTGCATTAACTATATTTGTATGTTTCATTGCCATTACAAAAATACCATCTCCATAATGTGCCACAACATCGCTTCTTCTTGAGGTTTTTAATAATAATTTCGCAACATTTCTCATCAAAAGATTTTTATCTTTTTGTAATTCAATTGTATTTAATAAACTATCTTTAATCTTTACAAACATTAAAGATATTGAATAGCCATATTTTTTAATATCTTCTATGTCTTGAGTAATATTATTATATAAATATCTTTTATTAAACACTCCGAATTTATCATCAAATTCACTCTGCTCATTCACCCTATTATGTATTTTTACAATCTCATCATAACCTTTTTTTATACTATTTAATTGAATATCAAGGGCTGTGGTGAGTTTAGCCATATCACTATCTAAAGACCTTAAAATATTTTGAATAGATAAAGAACCAGTAGCGATACTCAAATCGCCTATTTTTTTCTTAATTAAAGCTTTCATTGTGCTTATATTTTTATAAATTGTTGCAATAGAACCTACTAGCTGTTTTATATTTACAAAGGTTTCTTTAATGTCTTGTTCTATTACAGCAACTTTATTACTTTGGTCTTCTTTTTCATAAGTAATCATTTCTGTTACTCTTTTTTTAAAGGCCATAGGCTTAGTATCTAACATTTTTTCAAAATAAATAGAATAATTAGTAGGAGTTGGTGGAACATTATCCTCTATAAGTTGTTTAATTACTTGTTGAGTAAATTTCTCAAATTCTCCACCACTTAATTTCTGAATCTTAGGAGATTCATCGTGTATTATCTCTTTATTCAAAGCCCTATCCTATTTAAAACTTTTTTCTAATACCTTATCAATTAGTCCGTATTTTAAAGCTTCTTCTGAACTCATAAAATAATCGCGTTCAGTGTCCTTCTCAACTTTTGCCAATTTATTACCGGTATTTTCAGCTAATACTTTGTTAAGCATTGCTTTTAATCTTAAAATTTCTTTTGCTTGAATTTCAATATCAGTCGCTTGACCTCTTGCACCACCTAAAGGCTGATGTATCATAATTCTAGCATTTGGAAGAGCAAACCTTTTACCTTTAGCTCCAGAACTAAGTAAAAATGCTCCCATTGAAGCAGCTTGTCCTATACAAATTGTACTAACATCAGGTTTAATATAATTCATTGTATCAAATATACTAAGACCGCTAGTTACAACTCCACCAGGACTATTTATATACAAATAAATATCTTTAGTAGAATCTTGAGCTTCTAAAAACAACAATTGTGCAACTACACTAGCAGCTACATCATCATTTATTTCACCACTTAAAAGAATAATTCTATCTTTAAGTAAGCGAGAGTAAATATCATAACTTCTCTCGCCTTTGCTAGTTTTTTCTACTACATAAGGTATGTAGCTCATTTATCTTTTCCTAAAAATAAATCAGCAAATAATTTTTCTTCTACCAAACTCATTCTAACAGCTGGTAATGTGCCATTTTTTGTATAGTTTTCTATTAGTTGTTTAGGGTCCATTCCGTATCTTAAAGCTTCAAAATAAATAGCTTGTGCTACTTCTTGGTCATTTACAACTACATTTCTTAATTTTGCTAATTCATCAACAATGAAAGTTAATTTTACGCTTTTTAATGCTTCTGCTTCATATTCTTTTCTTTTTTCTTCTAAATATTTATCATCTTTTAATTTGTCAAATTCTTCTTTACTAAAGCTTCTTGCAGCTTGATTAAATTGTAAATTAGTTTCTTGTTCTAAAATATTTTGTGGAACTGCAAAAGTATATTTTTCTAGCATTTTTTCAACAAATTCTTGTTTTAATTTTTCATCAATTTGTTTAAATTTAGCTTCTGTTTCTAATTGTTCTTTTATTTTTTCATCTAAAATTGCTTCAGTTGGGTTTTCTACACCAGGAAGTAATTTTTTAAGCATTTCTTCATCAATTTCAGGTAATTTTCTTGCATGAATTTCATGTAATTTTACTTTAAATACTGCTTTTTTACCCGCTAAATGAGCTGCTTGATAATTTTCAGGGAAAGTTACTTCTATATCTTTTTCTTCGCCAACTTTAAGCTCTATCATACCATCTTCAAATCCTGGTATAAATTGACCACTTCCAATCTCTAGCATATAATTTTCTGCTTTACCACCTTCAAAAGCAACGCCATCAACAAATCCTTCAAAATCAAACTTAGCATAATCACCTTTTTTTAAGATTTGTTTTTTAGTTTTTTCTAATGGAGCAAATTGCTTAAGCATAGCTTCTTTTCTAGCTTTAATATCTTTTTCTTTAATTTCTTCTATTTTTAATGCAGGAACTAATGCTTCATAACCACTTAAATCAATTGTTGGTCTAAAAGAAACTACGAATTCAAATTCAATTCCATTATCTTTTCTATCGAATTTTTTAAAGCTTGGCTCACCGATTAATTCTTTTTCATCTTTACCTGTTTCTTTAACTGCATTTTTATAAGCACTTGTAATCGCTTCTTGTTCTGCATCTTTTAATAAAGAATCTTTATATCTATCTAAAACAACATTTACAGGAACTTTGCCTTTTCTAAAACCAGCAACTTGCATAGTTTTACTAGCTTTTACAGCTATTTCTTTAACCTTTTCATCTATTAAAGATTTTTCTATAACACCACTTACTGAGTAATTAATTTCATCAATTTTTGTTGTACTAAGTTTCATTAAACTACCTTTTGTAAAATATTTCGCACAATTCTAGCTAAAAAAATTAATCATTGGCAAAATATAAAGGTAAAGAATGCAAGACTTAATTAAAAATTTATTAATAAAAATTGGTGAAAATCCAAATAGAGAAGGATTAGTAAAAACACCTGAAAGGGTTCAAAAATCATATGAATTCTTATGTAGTGGCTATACAAAAAATCCAAAAGAAATTTTAAACGAAGCTATTTTTAACACTGATAACAATGAAATGGTTTTAGTAAAAGACATTGATTTTTATAGCTTATGCGAACACCATTTATTACCATTTTTTGGAAAAGTTCATATTGCTTATATACCTAATGGAAAAGTAGTTGGGCTTTCAAAATTACCTAGACTTGTTGAAGTTTATTCAAGAAGATTGCAAATCCAAGAACAATTATGCGAACAAATTAGCCTAGCTTTATATGAAATATTAAAGCCAAAAGGTGTTGCTGTAACTATTGAAGCTGAGCATTTATGTATGCAAATGCGTGGAATTCAAAAAGTAAATTCTAAAACAATAACAAGTTCTCTTAAAGGCATATTTTTAAGTGATGAAAGAACTAGGAAAGAATTTTATTCACTAATAAAATGAACTTAGAAAAACTTAAAAATAAAATATCAAAAATACCAATTTCACAAAATTTTGGCTTTATATACAAAATCTCTGCAATTAGTATAGAGATTAAAGGATTAATCACTAGCGTAGGCGATGTTATAAGACTTGAAAATGAAGAAAAAATCGCTTATGCAATGGTTGTTAAGATTGAGGAGCATATTTCATTTTTAAGCCCTTTTGATTTTGTAGAAGGCTTTAAAATCGGAGATAAAGCATTTTTAGAAGAAGCAGGAATGAAAATTCCTTGCTCTATGGAATTACTTGGGCGTGTGGTTGATCCATTTATGCGTCCAAAAGATGGAAAAGAAAAAATCACACCAAGTAAAATGATGCCTATTTTAAGAGCACCAATAGATGCACTTAAGCGTGGGCTTATAAGTGAGCCTTTTCCTGTTGGTATTAAAAGTATTGATGGGCTTTTAACTTGTGGAGTAGGACAAAAATTAGGTATTTTTGCTGGTTCTGGGGTTGGTAAATCAACTCTTATGGGAATGATAGTTAAAAATGCCCCTGCAGCCGTTAAAGTAGTTGCTTTAATAGGTGAGCGTGGTAGAGAAATTCCTGAGTTTATACATAAGAATTTAGGTGGTAAAATGGATGATACCGTTATGATAGTTGCGACTAGCGATGATAGTGCATTAATGCGTAAATATGGGGCATTTTGTGCTATGAGTGTGGCTGAATTTTTTAAAGAGCAAGGAATGGATGTATTATTTATAATGGATAGCGTTACTCGTTTTGCTATGGCTCAACGCGAAATCGGTCTTGCTCTTGGAGAGCCGCCTACTGCTAAAGGTTATCCACCAAGTGTATTTAATCTATTGCCGCAATTAATGGAGCGAGCTGGTAAAGAAGAAGGTAAAGGAACTATTACAGCATTTTTTACTGTGCTAGTTGATGGAGATGATATGAGCGATCCTATTGCTGATCAAAGTAGGTCAATTCTTGATGGGCATATCGTATTAGATAGAAGCCTGACTGATTTTGGAATATATCCTCCGATTAATATTCAAAATTCAGCAAGTAGGGTTATGGGAGATGTGGTAACGCCTGAACATAAAAAAAATGCTGCTAAGTTTAAAAGGCTTAATTCAGTTTTAAAAGAAAACGAAACTCTAATTAGAATTGGTGCTTATGTAAAAGGTAGCGATAAAGAGCTTGATTTTGCAATGAGTAAAAAAGATTATATGAATGATTTTTTAAGACAAGGAAATGATGAAGCTTTTGCTTTTGAAGAAGTTTTAAGTATGCTTGAGCAAATTAATTAATCCGAATTAATATTTAAATTCTTATAAAGAATTTAAATATTTTAATAAAGTATCTATTATATCATCATCGCTTTTACTTGATGCTTTTAAAATAATTCTTTCACCATTATCTTTTAAAAGTTTTATATTTTGCTCATAATTACTAACTTCACAAAATCCGTGCTTAATACATAAAATTTTAATTGCCATAAGTGAAAAATAATTTCTTGTATAGCTATCACATTTGCCAAATCTATCGTTAAAAGAATCTTGCATAGTAGATAAACTAGCTAAATTATCGCACTCATTTATTTTTCTATAAAGGCTTAATCTTAGCTTATCATTAGGTACTAAATAATCACTTATATAAGCATTTACTAATAATTTTTGCTCGTATTTAATCTCTTTTGTGATATTTCCTTTACTTAGTCGATTAATTTCAGCTTCTAGCATTTTAATATAAAGTGCATAGCCAAGTTGTTCTATATGTCCGCTTTGTTCAGCACCTAATAAATTACCACCGCCCCTTATTTCTAAATCCATTTGAGCTAGAGTGCTACCACTGCCTAAATACGAGTTACTAGCTAAGCTTAATAATCTTTTCTTAGAATCTTCACTAACGCTTTCTTCGTTATCAACTAGAAAATAGCAAAATCCTTGTATTTTGCTACGACCTACCCTACCACGGAGCTGGTGCAAATCAGCTATGCCGAAATGATTTGATTTTTCTACTATTATGGTGTTTGCATTTGCTAAGTCAATTCCACTTTCAACAATACTCGTGCATAATAATAAATCATACTTTTTCTCTTCGTATTCAAATAGTTTTTCTTCAGCTTCATTTACTGGTATTTTTGAATGTAAAACTAAAATTCTAAGCTTTGGATAAAGCTCTTCTAAATAGCGTTTTTTATGTTCAATTGAAGCTATGTGATTGTGTATGTAAAATACTTGCCCACCACGCCTAAGCTCTCTTGCTATGATTTCTTTAATTAAAGCGTCATCATAAGTTTTTACAAAAGTTCTTACATCTAATCTATCATTAGGCGGAGTTAGAATTTGAGAATAAGTCTTAAGTGTGCTTAAAGCTTGATTAAGCGTTCTTGGGATTGGAGTAGCACTCATACTTAATTGATGAGCTTTTATACTTATATCTTTTAATTTTTCTTTTTGCTTTACGCCAAATTTATGCTCTTCATCAATTACAATTAGCCCAACATCATCAATTGCTAAACTAAGTAAAGCGTGAGTTCCTATAATAACCTTTGGCTCTTTTGTATTCATAATAGCCTTTTTAGTATTAGAAAATCTATCAAGTCTAAAAACTTGAATTCCAAAAGGCTCTAAACGATTTTTAAGTGTTTTATAATGTTGAGAGCATAAAAGTGTAGTCGGGACAAAAAATAAGGCATTTAAACCATTTTTAACACAAGCAAAAATTGCGTGCATTGCTACTTCGGTTTTACCAAAACCAACATCAGCACTAAGCAATCTATCCATAGGAGTGCATTTACTTATCTCTTCAAAAATATCATTAACTGCTTTTTCTTGATCACTTGTTAAAACAAATCCTGCTTTAGCCTTAAATATCTCATAATCAAGTGGTTTTTTAATAGCCTTTGTTACAATTAACTGCCTTTTTGCTGCTAATTCAGTAATAGCACCTGCAATTGCTAATAATTTAGTTTTAAGTTTTTCTTTGAGTTTTACAAAAGTATTTTTGCCTAATTTATCAAGTTCAGGAATTGAGCTTGAAATGTATTTATCAAGCAAATAAAGTGAGCTAGTTGGAAGTAGCAATTTATTTTCATTTTGATATTCAATCACAATAAATTCTTGCTTTTTTCCTTCATTTTCTATTAATTCTAATCCTAAAAATCTACCTACGCCGTATCGCTCATGAACTACATAATCATTTTTTATAAGCTCATCTAAAACTATGCTTGATTTATATTTTTTCTCTTTTTTATAATATTTATTAAGACTTATTATTAATTCATCATCGCTTTGAATATTTAAAACTGCATTTGAGATGATTTTTTCTACATTTTCGCCTAATTTATAATCTAAGAATTTATTCTCATTACTAGCTAGTAATTTTATCTTTTTATTTGAGTTTAATTTGAAAAAATCATTGCTAGGATTAAACACCATATCGCTATATTTTTTAGCTTTAGAAATTATATTTCCTAATTCAAATTCTTTCGTGCAAACATAAGAAAACTCTAAATAATTACTAAGTTTTAAATGCCAATAAAATACACTTTCGTATTCATTTAAATCATCATTATTTAAAATACTTTCTTTGATTTCTTCGTATTTTTCTTCGCTTACATAAGAAATTATCGGTAAAATATCGCAATATTCACACTCTTCTTTATAGCTAAGTCCAGAACTTGCATCAAAATATTTAATACTTTCTACTTCATCATCAAATAAAACTATTC
>NZ_JAHCZE010000068.1:0-6912 GCF_018501205.1 Campylobacter sp. 2018MI01
GCTCTGGTCACGTAATTGATGACATCTGTCTCGTATTGATGGCTTTCTGACTCCGTTTTATTTTATTTATTGTTGCTAGTGTTCTCGTCCTATGTTACCGCCTCTTTTTTTTTTTGTAGCGATTCGAGTAGTGTCTAGTTGGACACCTCTCTATTCTTCTGCAGCGTCAGATGAATATAAGAGACAGTTTAGGTCCTTTATTTAAGCATTTTAGCAAATACCTTAATAAAAACAATAAAATATACAAAATTAATTTTACGGCGGGTGATTTTATATTTTATCCATCAAAATATAATTACAAAGGAAGCTTAAACAATCTTAAATCATACTTAGATAATTTTTATAAACTCAACAAAATCACTTGCATTATATTATTCGGCGATACTAGGCCAATTCATGAAATAGCAATTAATTTAGCTAAAAAACTAAATATAAAAATATATGTATTTGAAGAAGGATATTTAAGGCCAAATTATATTACTTGCGAAATGACTGGCGTTAATGCAAACTCACTTATGAGTAAAAATAAAAATGATTATAAAAAACTAAATACTTATAAAGAAAACTCAAAACTATTTAAGTCAAGTTTTAAAATAATGGCTTTTTATGCTTTAATGTATTATACATTTAGCATTATATTTCAAGTATTTTATAATAATAAAAACTATCATAGACCACTAAATATAATGGAGCTTTTTAGATGGTTTAGACATTTTTATAGAAAGGCTAAATATTCAATTTTAGAAAAAAATGTAGATAATCTAGCTAAAAAATATTCCAAAAAATATTTCTTAGCAGTTCTTCAAGTGCATAACGATAGCCAAATAAAAAAGCATTTTAAAGACAAAGGTATGAAAAAATTCATAGTAAAAACCATAAAATCATTTGCTAAAAATAGAGCGAATAATAATGTTTTGATATTTAAACACCACCCATTAGATATTGCATATACTGATTATTCAAATATTATAAATGAACTTACCAAAAGACTTGGTATAAGTGATAAGGTGTTTTATATTCATCGTGGAAATATCCCAAATCTTTTAAAAAATGCTAAAGGCTGTATATGTATAAATAGCACGGTGGGAATGCAAGCACTTTATCATAATTGCCCTACTATAGTATTGGGTAATGCAATTTATAATATAGATGGTTTAGTCTATAAAAATGACCTTGATAGCTTTTGGCAAAATGCTCATAATTTCACAAGTGATTATGATTTATACTTGAAATTCCAAGGGTATTTATTAAAAAACAATCAATATAATGCAAATTTTTACTTAAATTTCAAAGAATTTGAAATAGGAAATTAAATGTGGCATATAATAAACGCGCTTATTTTAAGAGAGCTTAAAACTAGATTTGGTAAAAACCCAACTTTAGGTTATGTATGGGTTATACTTGAACCTATGATGCATGTTTTGTTTATGCTAGTAATTTTTACTTTAATTAGAAATAGATTATTACCACAAGTTCCTTTTAGCTTATTTTTAATATCAGGTATGGTTCCGTTTTTTATGTTTAGAAATATTGTTAATTTTATAATGAATGGAATTGAAGCTAATAAAAGTTTATTTACTTACAAGCCCGTTCGCCCTATTCATGTATTTTTAGCTAGAGCCTTACTAGAAGGTATTTTATATTTTGTTATTTTTTGTATTTTAATGATTACAACGGGGTTTTTTATAAACTATAATATTATTCCATTTAATATTGTTTATAGTCTTTTAATGTTTATTTGGCTAGTTATTATTGCATTTGCCTTAGGGCTTTTACTAGCTGTTGTTTTTTATGGTAGAGATGTTATAAAAAATATTATAGGTTACGCACTTACTATGATGTATTTTGGTTCTGCTATTATGTTTCCTTTATGGATAGTGCCAAATCAGATGATAGATATTCTAGCTTATAACCCAATCTTGCATATAATTGAACTTTTTAAAGAAAATTATTTTGAAACCTACCCTATAGTAACTCAAATTAATATTGAATACCCTTTAATTTGCACTTTAGTTTTATTATTTTTTAGTCTTGGCTTATATTATAAAAAAAGAGTGGAGCTTGGCACTGCATGATTAGACTTGAAAATATCACAAAATACTTTGTATTAAACAACAAAAAAAAGCATTATATTTTTAAGGATTTAAATTTTACTTTTCCTGATAATTGCTCAATCGGTCTAATGGGAAAAAATGGTGCAGGAAAATCTACAATGCTAAGAATTTTAGGTGGACTTGATATTCCTAATCGTGGTAAAGTAATAATTGATAAGAGTATTTCTTGGCCTGTTGGATTTGCAGGTGGATTTCAAGGAAGCTTAAGTGCTAGAGATAATATCAAATTCATAGCTAGAATCTACGGATATAGTGGAGAAGCTTTAAAAGAAAAAATAGAATATGTAAAAGAATTTGCTGAACTTGGAGATTATTTTGATGAGCCTATTAGAAGCTATTCATCAGGTATGAGAAGTAGAATTTCATTTGGTCTTAGTATGGCTTTTGATTTTGATTATTATCTAATAGATGAAGCAGGAGCAGTTGGCGATAAATCATTTAAGCAAAAAAGTAGAAAAGTATATGAAGAAAAATTATCAAAATCAAAGGTAATTATGGTTTCACACGATATTAACGAAATAAAAACTTGGTGTGATAAAATAGTTTTTTTAGACAATGGAATAGCCACAATCTATGATGATGTAGATGAAGGAATTAATAAATATAAAGAAAGTTGCTAATGAAAAAAAAGATTATAAAATTTATAACAAGCTTTAAAATTATCATAGTTTTAAGCTTAATTTCACTGATTTATTTTGCTTTTATAGCAAGTTCAAGATATGAAAGTACAGCAATAATTGGAGTAAAATCTACAAGCACTACCACTGATACATCTAGTCTAATACCAATAATAGGACTTACAAGTTCATCTAAAGAAGACATAATGTATCTTAAAGAATATATAAACTCATACGATATGCTAGCAATTTTGCAAAAAGATATAAATATCAAGGCTATGTATGAAGGAAAAATTGATTATGAATTATTTTTGAAAAATCTTGATATAAAAGAAGATTTTTTAAAATATTATCAAAGTAGAATAAAGGTAGTTTATGATGATATTACCGGACTTTTAAGTATTAAAATTAACGCATTTTCTCCAGAAGATTCTAAAAAAATAGCCGATACGATACTTAAGGAAAGTGAAAATTTCATAAACGAAATATCACATAAAATCGCAAGAGAGCAAATGAGTTTTGCGAAAGAAGAATTAGAAAAAGCTAGTTTAGAGCTAAGTAAAGCCCAAGATGAAATAAATAAATTTCAAAATACAAATTCTATGCTAGACCCTGTAAGTCAAGCAAAAACCCAATCAGCTATAAAAACACAAATAGAAGAAAAAATAATAGCAAAAGAAGTAGAACTTGCCACATTAAATAGTTACTTAAACTCAAATACTCCACAAGTAAAAGCATTAAAATCAGAATTAGACGCACTAAAATCTCAATTAAAAAAAGAAGCTAATAAATTAACCTCAAAAGATAAAAATGACAAATTAAATTATTTAGCAATTGATTTTAGCAATCTTAGTTTTAAATTAAAATTCGCTGAAGATGCTTATAAATTAGCTCTAGCATCTTATGAAAAATCAAGACTAGAAGCTAATAAAAAGTTAAAACAAGTTATTATAATTTCTTCGCCGGTTTTATCAGAAATTGCAATATATCCAAATGTAATTTATGATGTATTCTCAGTATTTTTTATATTAACATTAGTTTTTGGAATTATTAAATTTACATATTCAATAATAGAGGAGCATAGATATTAATGAAAAAAATATTTTATATATTAGTATTTTCAATATTAGCATTTGCAGTTGATGTAGCAAATATAGCAGTAAATAATACTCAAGAAGAAATATCGCAACAAGTGAATAATAAAACATTTGGAGCACACCTATTCTCAGGTAATTTTAAGCAATTTAGCAAACATATTTATAATCCAGATTATAAAATCGCAATAGGAGATATAATAAATATTAAGCTTTGGGGTGCAGTAGAATTACAACAAAAATCAAGCGTTGATTCTCAAGGAAATATATTTATTCCACAAGTTGGAGTTATTCATTTGTTAGGAGTTAGCAATAAAGATTTAGTAAATATTATTCAAAATAAAGTAAGAAATACCTATAAATCAAATGTATATTCATACGCAGATATGGATACTTACCAAAATATTTCAGTATTTGTTACGGGAAATGTAAATAAACCAGGGCTTTATGAAGGGCTTAGCTCGGATTCTTTAATTCAATACATTGATAAAGCAGGTGGAATAAATCTTGAATATGGAAGCTTTAGAAATATTCAAATTCTAAGAAACAACCAACTAATTAAACAAATAGACTTGTATGATTTTTTATTAAATGGCAAATTAGATTATTCTATGTTTAAGAATGGCGATGTAATTTTAGTAAAACAAATCAATGGCTATGCAAGTGCTAGTGGTGATGTATTAAAGCCTTATAGATTTGAATTAGGAGAGAATTTAAAAACATTAAATGATTTAGCTATTTTATCTAATGCAAAACCAACTGCAACAAATGCAATCATAAAAAGTTATGATGAAAATAACAAACTCCGTATAAATGCTTATAAAAAAAGTGAATTTGAAAATGTATATATTAATAATGCCGATGAAGTGGAATTTAGACCAGATTACACAGCAGATAAAATAAACATAAAAATTGAAGGCGAACACAATAGCTTACATTCATTAGTTTTAGATAAAGGAACTACATTGCAAGAAGCTCTTAGTTTATTAAATATGAATGATTTATCTAATAAACAAGCAGTGCAAGTGTATAGAAAAAGCGTAGCAGCTCTTCAAAAAAAATTAATTGAAGCCCAGCTAAAAGAGTTAGAAACCTTAGCGCTAACCACAACTTCAGCTACTTCAGAAGAAGCAAAAATTAGAGATAATTGGGGAACTAATATTTTAAAGTTTATTGAAAGAGCTAGAGCAATTGAGCCTAAAGGGCAAATCGTAATTGATGATGAAAAATTATATTCTTCAATTGTTCTTGAAAATGATGATGTTATTAATATACCTAGCAAAAATAATTTAGTTGTAATTCAAGGAGAAGTTGCTCTTCCTGGTGCATTTATTCATCAAGATAAATTAAAAATAAAAGATTATATTAAAATGGCTGGGGATTTAAATACTAGAGCTGATAAAAAAAGAATTTTATTAATACACGCTAATGGAAAAGCAGATAAAATAAGCTTAGGAACTTTTAGCAGTGATAAAAATGCTAAAGTTTATGAAGGAGATTCAGTATTAGTATTACCTAAAATTGAAACTTACAACCTTCAAGTAACCGGTGTAATAACTCAGATTTTATACCAAATTGCAGTAGCAACTAAAGTAATTTTAGATATTTAATTTTATGAAAGGAAACACTATGAAAAAATTATTTTTAATTATAGGAGCACCTGGTAGTGGTAAAACTACTGATGCTAGCATAATTGCTAAAAACGAAAACTACACACACTATTCAACAGGCGATTTATTAAGAGCTGAAGTTGCAAGTGGAAGCGAATTAGGAAAACAAATAAACGAGCTTATCTCAAAAGGAAATCTAGTGCCTTTACAAATAGTTGTAAATACAATTATGAGCGCACTTAAAAAAGCTCCAAGTGATGTTATATTAATAGATGGTTACCCAAGAAGTGTTGAACAAATGCACGCACTTGATAGCGAATTAGCTAAATCAAACGAAGTAAATCTTAGTGCTGTTATTGAAGTATTTGTAAGCGAACAAGTAGCAAAAGATAGAGTTTTAGGTCGTGCTAGGGGTGCTGATGATAATGAAGAAGTATTTAATAATCGTATGAAAGTATATACCGAGCCTTTAGCTGATATTTTAAATTTTTATAAAGCAAAAAATCTACATATACAAATCAACGGCGAACGCACAATTGAAGAAATTGTTGCAAATATGAGTGAAGAAATTAAGAAAAAAATCTAATCAAGGAGAAAAAAATGGATATTACAAAAATTAAAAGTGGAAATGCAGAGAAATTAAATGCAGTTATAGAAATTCCTTATGGCTCAAATATTAAATATGAGTTAGATAAAGATAGTGGAGCAATCATGGTTGATAGAGTTATGTATTCGGCTATGTTTTACCCAGCAAATTATGGTTTCGTGCCAAATACACTTGCAGCTGATGGTGATCCTGTTGATGTGCTTGTATTAAATGAATACCCAGTTCAAGCAGGCGCTGTTATTCCTTGCCGTTTAATTGGTGTTTTAATTATGGAAGATGAAAGCGGTATGGATGAAAAATTACTTGCAGTTCCTGTTAGCAAGATTGATCCAAGCTATGATAATATCAAATCTTTAGAAGATCTAGCACCACACAAACTTGCAAAAATCAAAAACTTTTTTGAAACATACAAAGCATTAGAAAAAGGTAAATGGGTAAAAGTTCAAGATTTTAAAGGCATAGCTGAAGCTACAAAAATACTTGAAGAATCAATCAAAAACTATAAATAATGTTAGCAGTCTTTAAAGACTGCTTTTAAATTAATTTTATCAAATGTTCTTATTTCTTATAAAAATTACAAATCATAATAATCTAATTTAAAATATACGAAATCTCATTAATAATGCATAAGCAAAAATATTATTATGCTTAATTTTGTAAGTGAATACTAATTTTGTTGCTAGTATTCTTTATAAATGCGTATATTTTAAATCATTGAGCATATTATTAGTTTCTTTATAAAATTATTAATTTTTAATATTAATACTCATTAAAAATCATATAATTTAACTATATTTTAAGTTATAATTAAAGATATTTTTAGAATTTGATTTATTTTAGAAATTAACTTAAAACTGCGTTGTATTAGAA
>NZ_JAHCZE010000069.1:0-6839 GCF_018501205.1 Campylobacter sp. 2018MI01
TTAAACAAAATGAAAATTCTTTAGCAAAAAAGTTTATATTGATATTTCCTTTTTCACAAGGAGTGATTATTTTGCAATTTTGATAACAAGGCAAAATCCCATAAAATTCTAATACTTTAAAATTATCATTACGAACACTAATTTCATTAATGCCTTGTGATTTTAGCTCTTTTGCTAATTCTTTATTTAAATGATAATTTTTAGCAAAATGCTCGTTTTCATCAACAAATCTATATAAAAATGGATTAAATATCACAAATAAAAAGCTAATCACTAAAGAAATTAATACAAAAAATAATATCACATTATGTTTTGCTCTAAATTGTGGTAAATGCACTTTAAAAGAAGTTAAAAAATTAGCAATTATTAAAGGTATAGCAGGTAGTAAAAATGGTAAAAACTCGGCAATTTCTGGCTTTTGTCTAAATGATAATAATAAGCATATTATAAAAGCACTCGCACTTATACAATATAACAAGTCCTTTTTACCCTTAAAACTAATATAATAAATCGTATAGAAAAAATACAAAAATAAAGGCGGAGAAAACACAGCTGACATAATAGCAAGTGAGTCTAAAAAATATCCCCTAGGTCTGCCTGAAAAATCATATCCATACATTATAAAAGTAGCAAACATTAGTAAAATTGATAAAATTAATAACTTTGATAATCTATTAAAATAAGCATAAAAAATACAAGCAATATATAATGAAATCATAGCTTTATCAAGATAAATACAAGCAATCAATACTCCATAAAATATATAAAATTGCCTTTTTATAGCAAGATATACAAGAAGTAATGAAGTAAATATAATAATTCCTGCAGGATTAATTAGTAATGCTGAAGCAAGGCTTCCTGGAGTAAGATTAAAGATAATATTAGATATATAGGCATTATTTTTAAGGTATTTAATTGATATTTTATATAGCAAAATATTGCTTAAAATATGCAAGATTATATAAGCAAATCTTATATTTTCATTGCCAAAAACACTTAAGGCAAAATTAGCAAAAAGCCCATTAAAACTATTTGAGCTAAGCTCGTTTAATTCATAAGGGCTAATACTTAAAAAGCTGTTTTGCCACAATAAAACGCATAAATCAATTAATAAAATAACGCCTAATTTATAATTCATCTAATTCCTATTTTAAATTCTCAAGCTCAAGCATTAAATTAAGCCACAATTTAACACCATTTTCTAAGGCATTTTTATTTAAACTCATTTCAGGATGATGAAGTCCAGGAGCACAATCAACTCCTAAGCCCATAAATGCTGATGGAATGCCTAATTTAATAGGATAGAAGAAAAAGTCTTCCCCACCAGGTGTAAATTGCTCTTTGATTAAATTCTCTTCTCCTAAAGTATTGCTTATAACTTTTTCGCAAATCTTAGCTAAATCTTTGTTAATTACAGCTGCGGGAATATTGATTAAGTATTCAAAACTCACCTTAGCATCATAAGCATTTGCTATATTTGTTATGATTTTTTCAAGTTTTTCTTTCATCTCTTGCATACTATCATTATATTGAGCTCTTAAATCAAATACCAAAATAGCTTCGCTAGGAATTGAATTAGTAACCCCACTATCACATATAAATCTAGTTGCTTTTATACTACTTGGTTTATTTGGGTCTATATAAATTTTTCTCGCAGCATCAATAATGCTAACACCTACATCAATTGCGTTAATTCCTAAATGTGGTCTTGCTCCGTGAGCTGCTTTGCCTTTAATAGTAATTTTTATAGCTGAACTTGCTGCATAATACATTGAAGCTATTGCTTTAGGACTTGGGCATTCTTGAATTGGGCGAATATGCATTCCAAAAATAGAGCTTAAACCTTCACAAGCTCCTAATTCTATCATCTTTAAAGCCCCACTGCCTAATTCTTCAGCAGGTTGGAATATAAATCTTATTTTGTTATTTTTAATGATATTTTGCTCTTTTGCCATTAAAGCTGCACTAAGTAGCATAGACATATGTGCATCATGCCCGCAAGTATGCCTTGCACAAGCTTTATCATCAATTATATGACCTAAAGCATCAATATCAGCCCTAAGTCCAATTATCTTGCTACCACTTCCTAACTCCGTATAAAAACCTGTATCTCCTAGATTAGTTATACTAAAACCTGCATTTTTAAGAGTAGTTTTTAAATACTCACTCGTTTTAAATTCTTTAAATCCAAGCTCTGGAATTTCGTGTAAATACTCATAATGTTTGATAACTTCCATATTAACTCCTTTAAAAAATATAAATACTAATAACTATTTCTTATTGTTTTCTTAAAAAATATTGTAGAATAAAAACTTTATTTTATTTAAAAGGAGTAGTATGCAAAAAGCTACAGAATTTGAAGTAGGAAAAGTAAAACCTAGTGCTTATCTTGCTTTAATATTTTTAATCTTATTTTTTTCAGGACTTTTAGCAGGACACGATATGCTAAAGGCTTTTGATTTTTCTACTTTAACAGGTGGTTTTGGTAAAATCCCAAAAATCTTAGATGAAGCTAATATAAAAGCTACGACCTTCATAGGAGATGGTGGAAGTGGTGCTAGGGCTGGATTTTTATTTGCATTTAGCTTAATTCCTGCTGTAATGCTTGCACTTGGAGTAATTGAAGTAATGGAGCATTATGGAGCTATTAAGGCTGCTCAAAAATTATTAAATCCTATTTTAAAACCTATTTTAGGAGTTCCTGGATTATGTGGGCTTATATTAATTACTGATTTACAAAGCACAGATGCAGGTGCTGCTATGAGTAAAGAAGCAAGAGATAAAAATTATATAAACGATAAAGATTTAGTAGTAATTTGCGCTTGGCAATATAGTGGGGCTGGTATGATTAATAACTTTTTTGCAATAGGTTCAGCATTATTAGGACATTTAGTATGCTTACCAATAATTCCACTTATATTAATGCTAATTATGAAATTCGTAGGAGCTATTTTTGTAAGAATAGTTTTAAATACATTTTATAAAAAGGATTTTGAATGAATAATGAGAGCAAAAACCCATTAGATATTTTTATAGTAGGTGCTAAAAAAGGTTTTAATATCGCTTTATATAATCTAATTCCTAATGTTTTAATGGCTTATGTAATAGCTGAAATGTTAAAAATCTTAGGAGTTATGAAATTCTTAGGAGATTATTGTGGCGTTATTATGAATATTTTTGGCTTACCAGGAGAAGCAATTACTATACTTTTATCAGCGTGGCTTAGCACTTCGGCTGGAGTTGGAATTGCTGTTAATTTATATGCAAATGGGGTTATTGATAATATTGGAGTTAGCATAGTTTTACCTGCTATATTTTTAATGGGAGCTCAACTTCAGTATTTAGGAAGATTATTAGCTGTTGCAGGAGTTGCTAAAAAATACTGGATACTACTAATAATAACAAGTATTTTAAATGCTTTTATTTGTATGTTTATGATGAAAATTGTTGTTAGTTTGTAAAAGAGTTCAGGATTGCTCCTGAACTTAAGAATTATTTTAAAGTTACGATATAAGCAGCTAATGCTTTCATATCATCTTCGCTAAGATTTTTAACTTGTAATTCCATAGTTTTCTTAGCTTTTCCACCAAATGTTCCAGCTTTATAACCTTGTAAAGCTTCTAAAATTGTTTTTTCATCTAAAGTATTGATGATAATTTCTGCACCTGGAGCTTTTTTCTCAGCTGCTTTACCATGACAGGCAATACATTTTTTAAATAATGTAGCTCCATCATTAGCCATTGCTGCAGTGCTTAATAAAGATAATGCTGCTAAACTTAATAATACTTTTTTCATTTTGTCTCCTTTTTTAAAAAATGAGTGAAATTGTATTCCTTTTTGATAAACAAACCAAAATTAATTTAATATTTAGAATTTATTTAAATTAATAATTATTTTCATATTATTTTTCTTACTTATTTTTTGTAATATTTTAAATATTTTTTAATTAGGATAACTTATGCAAGATTTACCTTTGGTGTATGTTTTAGAAGATGATTTAAGCATTAATAACTTAATAAAATATGCTTTAGAAAGCAGTGGTTTTAAAGTCATTAGTTTAATTAATGCAAAAGAGCTTTTTAGCGAATTAAACAATCAAATTCCACATATTTTAGTGCTTGATATTATGCTACCTTGCGAAGATGGTTTTAGTATCCTAAAAAAAATAAAATCTAATGAAAAAACAAAAGCTATTGAAGTAATTTTACTAAGTGCGTTAAATCAAGAAAACGATAAAGTAAAAGGTCTTGATTTAGGAGCAAGTGATTATATTACCAAGCCTTTTTCTATTTTAGAATTCCTAGCAAGAATTAGAAATATTTTAAGAAGAATTGATTGTAATAATGAAATCATTTTTAAAGATTTAAAAATTAATCTAAAAACTAGAATAGTAAGCATTAATGAAGAAGAAATAAGCCTTACTTTAAAAGAATTTGAATTACTTACAAAACTCATTAAAAACCAAAACATTTGCCTTAAAAAAGAAGATTTATTAAAAGAGATTTGGGGAGCAAATATTTCAAGTAGGACTTTAGATATACACATAAATACTTTAAGAAATAAATTAAAAGATTATGCAAAATACATAATAACAATTCGTGGAGTAGGATATAAAATAGCTTATGAGAACTAGGATATTTTTTGCTATATTTTTTGTTTCATTTTTTGTTTTGATACTATTACAAGCAGCGATTTTTAGCGTTTTTGATAATATTTATTTTATAAATCTTGATTTTAAAATAGAAATTTTTAAAACAATATTTTTAGTATTTTTACTAATAACATTACTTAGCTTAACTCTTGCATATTTTATAAGCAAAAGCATAGTAAAACCATTATACGAACTTGACATAAACGAACTTGATAAATCATTTCAATACAATGAATTAAAGACTTTTTTATCTCAAGTAAAAGAACATAATAAACAATTTAAAAAGATAAGAGCTGAGTTTAGTGCAAATGTTACTCACGAGTTAAAAACTCCACTTACTTCAATAATGTTAAGCTCTGAAATGCTTAAAAATAATCTAGTAAAAAAAGAAGATGAAAAGCAATTCATAGATACAATTTACAATCAATCAAGTGCTTTACTTGAGATGATTGATGAGATTATTAAATTATCATTTTTAGATGAAGTTAATAATTTTGAGATGACAAATGTAAATATAAGCAATGTTTTAAGTCAAATTATTAAAGAATTAGATTTTAAAATCCGTGAAAAAAATATAAAAATACTTATGAATATAGATGAGTTTATATTTTTTTCCAATGAAAAACTAATAAAAACTATGCTTTATAATATAATTGATAATGCGATTAAATATAATATAGATAATGGCAAAATAATTATTAGTTTGAATATAAACAAAAAACACATAGTTTTATCTATAAAAGACACTGGTATAGGCATTAGCAAGGATATTCAAAATAGAATATATGAGAGATTTTTTAGACAAGACATAAGCAGAAACAAACAAATAAAAGGCACAGGTTTAGGACTTTCAATAGTAAAAAAGATAGCTAGAATACATAAAATTAAAATAATGTTAAATTCCGAGCTAAATAAAGGGAGTGAATTTTTACTACTATTTAAAAATACAAAACACAAAGATTAAGTTTTAATTAATTCTTAATATCTATAATCTTTCATTTAAGCAATTACTTTTAAAGGAAAATCTATGAAATTAACTAACAAAATACCACTATTAGTAAGCATTCCATTAGTTATTTGTTTTATTCTATTAGGGTTGCTAAATTATAACAGTTCTAAAAATGACGCTGTAAATTATTCTAATTTAGGTAAACAAAAAACACTTGAAGCTACAATGCTCTATGTAGATTCATATTTCTCTGGTAAGATGAATTTTTTAACAAAATTTGCTAAAGCTATTGAAGAAGTTAATATTGATACAGATGAAGATATGATTTTAAGAAGACTAAATTTATTATATTCTCCATCAGGACTTAATGCTTTATATTTTGCTAAGGTTAAAGATGGCAAAACATTCTATAAGGGTAATGAAGAAGCAGCACATATAATTAAGGATTTTGATGCTAGGGAACGTAATTGGTTTAAAGAAGCTTTAGTTGATAAAGTTGTAAATTTAAGTGACGATATTTATTATGATGATAGATTAAAGACAGTTATAGCGACAATTTATGCTCCGGTTATGCAAAATGGAAAAATTATTGGAGTAATTGGCGGAGACTTAACTCTAAAACCATTAAAAGATAGTGTATTAAAACTAAAATACTCAGCTACAAATGCGATATTTGCATTTGATACACACAATCAATTTACTTTACATATAAATCCAAAGTATGAATTAAAACAAAATCCTGTTATAGACACAATTAAACAAGAATTGTCTAAAGCACAAGATTATAACGGGTTTAAAACTATTGAATACAATTTTGAAAACCATGATAAAAATGCAGTTTGTACAACTTATGATAAATTAAATTGGACAATTTGTAGCACTAATGAAAACAAAGATTTTGATGAAAATTTAAATAATTTATTAAAACAAAACCTAACAATGTTTATCATCTCATTGCTAATAATTTCAGCTATTTTATATTTATTAATCAAGCAATCTTTACGCCCACTTGAAATCATTCAAAAAGGCTTAAGAGAAGTATTTTCACTAATAAATCACGAAAGAAAAACAGCAAGTAAGATTGATTTAAATTCTAAAGATGAGTTCGGAGCTATGGCTAAAGCTATTAATGAAAACATTGAAAGAACAATCAACTCACTTACTCAAGATACAAACGCAGTAGAACAAAGCGTTCAAACAGCAGCAGCAATTGAAAGCGGAGATTTAAAAGCAAGAATT
>NZ_JAHCZE010000006.1:0-55471 GCF_018501205.1 Campylobacter sp. 2018MI01
TAGGTATATTTGATAAAGAATTTAAATGTATTAGTGCTAATAAAGAACTAAGAAATTTATTAAATACTCAAAATGTACCTAAGATATATTTAAAAGACTTGTTAGCAAAAGAACAAGATAAAATTATTGCAAATATATTAGATGGCAAAACTTGTTCTATTAAGGATATTGTTTATTTAAAAGACTTTAATAACATATTGCATCCTAATAAATTAAGCTATGTTGTAACTAAGAATTCTTTAGGTGAGAATTTATATTGTTTAATTTTTAGACAAGAATACGACCCAGCAGAATTGGATAATTTTGTTGTATTTTGTAAAAATAGAATTGTAAATAATGAGAATTTAGATATTTTGTATTGCGAATATTACTATAAAGTAATTGGCAATAGAATTAACAATAATGAATCTTTTGATAATTTAGATTTTGATAAATTCTTAAATAATATTAGAAATTTTGATTTTACTAATGAAGAATTGGCTATTAAAGCAGATTATATGAGTAGATTAGTATCTTTAGTGAAAGAAAAAAATAGAGATAAAATTATGCAAATGTATGAAAACGGAAATAATATTTTTATAGGAGATATATATGAGCAAAGCTGACATATTAGTAGGTATTCAGTGGGGAGATGAAGGTAAAGGCAAAGTTGTAGATAAATTATGCGCTAACTATGATTTTGTATGTAGGAGTGCAGGAGGACACAACGCAGGTCATACTATTTGGGTTGATGGAGTTCGTTATGCTTTACATTTATTACCTAGTGGTATTTTGCATCATCGTTGTAAAAATGTAATAGGAAATGGGGTTGTATTAAATCCTGAAGTTTTAATTACAGAAATGGCTCAATTTGATAATTTAGAAGGTAGATTATTTATTAGCGATAGAGCTCATCTTAATTTAAGCTATCATGCACAAATTGATATTGCTAAAGAAAAATTTAAAGGTGATAATGCAATAGGAACGACTGGTAAAGGAATAGGACCTTGCTACGCTGATAAGATTTCAAGAAGCGGGCATAGAGTAAGTGAGTTGCTTGAACCTGAAAAACTTTGTAATGCAATTTTGAAAGATTTTGTGATAAATAAACCATATTTTGATACTTTAGGTGTAAATGCTCCTGATGCAAATGAGCTTTTAGCTAATCTTAAAAGATATAAAGAAATGTTAGCGCCATTTATTTGTGATACTACAAGACTTATATGGAAAGCTTTAGATGAAGATAAAAAAGTCTTATTAGAGGGTGCTCAAGGTAGTTTATTAGATATTGACCACGGAACCTATCCTTATGTAACTAGCTCAACAACTATTGCTGCAGGAGCTTTAAGTGGTTTAGGATTAAGCCCTTATGAAGCAGGCAAATCAATAGGAATAGTAAAAGCTTATACTACAAGAGTTGGACACGGACCTTTCCCTACAGAAGATAAAACAGAGCAGGGCGAAAGAATAGGCGAAATAGGAAAAGAAATAGGTGTTAGCACAGGTAGAAAAAGACGCTGCGGATGGTTTGATGCAGTAGCTGTAAGATATACTGCTAGATTAAACGGGCTTAGCGAACTTGCTTTAATGAAATTAGATGTTTTAGAAAATTTTGATAGCATTAAGATTTGTAAAGCATATGAATATAAGGGCGAAATAATTGATTATGTTCCAGCTGATTTAGAAAATGTAAAACCAATTTATGAAAGTGTTGATGGCTTTGGTAAAATTTATGGAATTAGAAGATACGATGATTTACCTGTAAATGCGAAAAAATATATCTCAAAAATTGAAGAATTAGTTGGTGTAAAAATAAAAATGATTTCTACTTCTCCTGAGCGTGAAGATACAATCATTTTATGAAATTTAAACAAATATTAAGTGTAAAAAAGCAAGCTTTACAAAATGCAGAGCTTGCTTTAAATAAAGCAAAACTTAAAAAAACTGCAATTGAACAAGAATTTGAATTAGTAAAAAAAGAATTAGACACATATCCAGAACCAAAAACTATACTTGAAATAAAATTAGCAAATGAAGCGATTTTTTTTAATTTAAATAAACAAAAAGAATTACTAGAAAAAATTGGTTTATGTGAAAAAGAGATAGTGCATTTTACTCATTTGTATAAAAAAGCTTCGCTAGATTATGAGAAAATAAAATACTTACACGATGAAGAAATTAATAAAAAGAAAAAAGAATTTGAAAAAAAACAAGCATTAGAGTTAGATGAAATTGCAACAATGAGATTTTTTGCAGCTAATCAAGATATAAATTAAGTTTAAGGTTTTTAGTAAGATATTTGATAAATTATTAAAAAAGGCTGTAAATCAAAAATAGCTTTATTTTAGATATACAACCGATATTCAAAAGAATATAATTAAAGCAATTGTTAATAATAAAGATAAATATAGTAATATTTTTTTATACGGAAGAAGAAAAAACGAAGTATTAAGCCTTAAGTGGAAAGATATAGATTTTATAAATGAAAGCTATATAATACGCTCCGAAAATTGTAAAATCTCGAAAACTATGGAATATTCTTTAACCCCTTTATTAAAATATAGATTAAAAGAGCATTATAAAAATACTCTATTTAACTCACCTAAAGATTATGTATTCACAAACCCAGATACGGCAAATAAATATATAGATTTGCGTAGAGCTTGGAATAACTTTTTAAATAAAAACAATTTACCAAAAATGAGACTTCACGACATAAGGCATTTAATAGGAACTTATGCTATTAATCATTTAGGACTTAGTATGGAAAGCGTAATGCTTACACTAGGACACGCTAACATTACTACTACTCATCATTATTTAACACGCAATAAAAACCTTTCAAAAATGGTAATTAATAGCATTTTAGAAAGTATCATTATTCCTAATAATAATGATGATTTACAGAAAGCCGAGTAAATAAAAAAACTTCAATTGGGGTTATTAGGGGTTTACCCCTAATTAACAACGAACACGCCAAAGCGTGTGAGTGGAAGCATTGAAAAACGAAGTTTTTCACACTCTACCTATTCTAACGCATAAAAACGCCCTTTATTTCAAAAATCTACTAAAAACAATGATAACTCTTTCTTATCAGCCCTTAATAACTTTAAGCTTAATTACGCTTATTTAAAAGCTATATCTTAGAGTTTATAAAATATAATGCTAAATTATATAAAAAGAGCAATAAAGGGCGTGAGTTATGGCGGGGGGCTTTAGCCCAACGCCGTAACGAACCCCGCCTTGTCTTATTTATACAAATTTGCGAGATTTTAAAAATTCGCCCCTTAAATGCCTATCACATAGGCATTTCAACCTTATTAAGTTTCACTTAAGAAAAGCAATAAACCAACATAAAAAAACAACATTTTCAAAGTAAAATAAAACTAAACTATTTTAAGAATTTTTTAAGTTCAAAGATGTTAAAATTATAAACATTTATATAAAAAAGAAGTCTGATAAAGATTTATATATTAAATAAGTATTCTAATTATGCTAAAATGGTTGCGAAAGAGGGATTTGAACCCCCGTCCTTCGGGTTATGAGCCCGACGAGCTAACCACTGCTCTATTTCGCGACAAAAAAAGTGGATGGGGTAAAGGGATTCGAACCCCTGAATGACAGGACCAAAACCTGTTGCCTTACCGCTTGGCGATACCCCAATGCAAATTAAAAGCGTGATTATATATCAAAAAAATATATTTGTCAAGTAAAATTTTTAAAAAAATAATTTTTACTTATTTTTTTGTATTTCTAAACATTTATATATTATTTTTACATACACTTAATTAAAATAATTATTAAAAGGAAAAATATGTCTTTTGTTAGTATAGAAGAAGGTATAAAAGAATTAAAAAAAGGAAATATGTTGATAATGCTAGATGCTGAAGATAGGGAGAATGAAGGTGATTTGATTTTTCCAGCAGAATTTAGCACACCAGAAAAGGTGAATTTCACATTAACACATGCTAGGGGCGTTGTTTGTGTAGCACTAGATAAAAAAATTGCAGAGCATTTTGAATTACCGCTAATGGTTCCTAAAAATACTTCTAATCATGAAACGGCATTTACTATTACGGTGGATATTAAAACGGCAAGTACAGGTGTTAGTTCTAGCGAAAGAGATGCTACTATAAAATTATTTGCAAATAAAAATGCAGTTGCAAGTGATTTTGTAAGACCTGGTCATATTAATCCGTTAATAGCAAAAGATGGCGGTGTATTAGTTAGAACAGGGCATACGGAAGGAACGGTTGATATGTGTAAATTAGCTGGTCTTACTCCTGCTTGTGTAATTTGTGAAATTATGAATCCTGATGGAACAATGGCTAGGCGTGATGATTTAATAGAATTTGGCAAAAAGCACAATATAAAATTAGTAACTATTGAAGACTTAATCAAGTATAGATTACAAAATGAAAGCTTAGTATCAAAAATTAGTGAAGAAAAAACTAAATTACTATGTAAAGATGTTAAAAAGATTGTATATAAAGATTTTTTAGGAGATATTCACACTATTTTTGCTTTTGCAGGTAAAAATGAAAAAAGTCTGATTAAGTTTTATAAGAGCTCTAAAGATATTAATATTTTAAATGCTACTAAATTAGAAGAAACTTTAAAATCAATAGATGATTTAAGTAAAGAAGGTGGTATGTTAGTATTTATGGAAGGCTTAAAAAGTGATGATAAAAATTATGGCATAGGAGCACAGATTTTAAAAGATTTAGGTATTAATAAGTTTAAATTTTTAGGCAATCAAGAACAATTTGCAGCTTTAAGTGGCTTTGGCTTAATTATTGAATAATTAAAATATTTAGAATTTGAAATTAAATAATTGATTTCAAATTCTATTTTAAAACTTACTTATTTAAACCCAAAACCTTGCAGTATTCACAATACACACAACTAACAGAACGCTTAGCACATACTAAAGGAATATTTCTTTTTTTAGCTTGACTTTTTATTTTTTTCATAGTGTTATGATTTAAAAAACTTGTAAGCATAACAACACAGCCAGTATCTTGTGGAATGCTTTGACGATTTACTCTATTTTCATTTCTAGCATCCCAATGAGTGATTGTTTTTGCACCTAAGTCATGTAAAACTGCTTTAATAGGGGTAATCTCATCTGCACCAATAACCAAAACTGACATAAAACTCTCCTTAAAAATAATTTTGAGTATGATACTCAATTAACCTTTAAAGAAACTGATAATTATTATAAATTTCTAATAATTATATTAACTTACATTTTTATACAATGGTTTTAGGCTTTCATATGCGATATTTATTTCTTCAAATTTTTCTTTTAAAACTCTTTTTACTTCTTCACTTTTTTCCGAGTGAAAATCAGGATGATAAACTTTACTTAACTTAAGATATTTATTCCTTACAACATCAAAACTAGCTCCTACTTCCACTCCTAATGTTTTAAAATGTTCTTCTAAAAGCATACAAACATTTAAAAACCTATTGTCTTTTTTCAGCTCATTTTTAATTTCTTTTTTAAATTGCAAATAAGCCAATTCGCTTAGACTAAAGCTTACGCAGTAATTTAAATGCTCGTTGCAAGCACATAGTTTATCTAATAAACTTAAGGTATTTTCATCTTTATAAGTGATGATAAATTTAGTTTTTAATATTTTTATATCGTGCTCTTTAAAATAATTAGAAAGATAAATTATTAAATTTTTTTCAAGATTTGAGAAATTTAAAATTATATCTTTTCTCATAAAATCAAGCTTACAATTTATCATTGCTTTTAGGCTATTTACACTTACTAGATTTAGTTTAAATTTTTTATAATATGCGGTATTTATATTTTGAAGTTGTTCGTTATTGTATTTTTTATTCAATATTGATAGTAATTTTAAAAAATATCTTCTTTGTGGAATTTCATTTTCAACATAAAATGATATTAATTTGCTTTTCTTTCCGATATTTTGTGAAAAATTTTTATTAATTATTTCTTTCATTTCTTTAAAAAATGAAAAATCTTGAGTATTTATACTAATTGATTCTAAATTCTGTACAACTTGCATTTATAACCTTTATTAAGTTTTTTATAAATAAGCAATTTGTATTCCAAATATAATTGTAGTGATTTTCAAAAGAACTTTTGCAAAAGGAAATAATATTAATTTTCCTTTTGCAATGTAGAATTTAAATAGCGATTAATACATATACTATTGCTGCAATAATTGTTGGTATTGCATTTCTTTTAGCTAGTTCAATTGGATTAACCTTCGCATAAGTCGCACATATAATAGCAGCTCCTGCAATAGGGCTCATACTTCTTCCAAGTCCAGCTACAGCAGTTACAACAGAGCCAAGGTGCATAGGGTCTAGTCCGATATCTGCTGCTTTTATCGTTACAGCTTGATTAAATGCTATTCCGGCAGCATCTCCGCTACCTGTTATTAAGGCTAGGGCAAAAGTTCCAACAGAACCTATGAAAGTTGCAATATTTGGGTTTGATTTCATAAAATCAATTAATTGTTGAACAAATCCCATAGCTTCAAGCCCTGCAACGAATATCCCCGCACAAATAATGATTCCATATACATGTGAAAATCCTTCACCCATACCAGCACAAAATTTCTTCATAACTTCACCAGCTTTTACATCTTTAAAGCAAGTAATAAATGCTAATAATGAGCCAATAATCATTGCATGACCAATGCCAACTTTTGGAACTTTAAGTGCAAAAGTAGCTTCATACCATTCTTTAAAATGCGAATTGCTAAGAACTAAAAGTATAGCAACAGGAACAATTGGAACAATAGCTTTTATAGGATTGATTTTGAAATCTTTATCATCATTGCTTTCATCTTCAAGAACATAACCTTTATATTCTTTTAAAAGTAAGCCAACAATCATCAATCCAAAAGCACAAATTACAGCACTTACTCCAAAATAAAACGCTTCATAATGAATTACTTCCATTACATTTACTTTACTAACTTCAGCGACTATATTTGTCTGATGATAACCAGGGTTTAAGTTTGCGCTTCCATAAGTTCCTAATAAAACGGTTGAAGCAGCAAGTGCAGGATGAACCCCCATTCTCATAAGTAGCGGGATAATAACCGCACCAACAGCAGCAGAGCAACCAGCAGCAGAAGTTACTGAAATATTAATAAATGCAGTGATTAATACAGCTCCAGGAACTAGAAAAATACCTGCATATTTTAATACTTTTGACAAAGCATGAACTAAATGCTTATCGCAAGTTGTAAGTTTTAAAACATAAGCAAAACCCATAGCAGCAACTATTGGTTCAATAATGTTTGCCTTTTTTATCGCTTTAGTAAAAGCTTCTAGTGCGTCCATTGGAGCACCTGCAATAATACATAAAACAACACCACTTGTAAAAAGAACCATTCTTGATTCGTGGCGTTTAATTAAAAGTGTAATAGTAACAATTACTACTATTAACGCTAGTGCAATTTTAAGAATTGCAAAACTTTCCATATTTTCTCCTTAAATTAAGTAATAAAAATTAAAATTAATTTTCATTTATTCTAACTGAAAGTTGTTAATTTGATATAAATTATAAAAATGATAAAGCAATAATTAAAATATATTTAATATAAATATTAAATACTATTAAAATAATTATTGTAATTGCTCTTCTATAATTTTTTTATATTTTAATAATTCTGTTGTTATTAAATCCTTTTTTTCATCATTTATATGAAATTTCAAGATAGTAACACTAATTGCGGCAAATATTTGTTGGTTTTTATAAATAGGCACAGCAAAACAAGAAAAATCATCATCATATTCTCCATATTCATAAGAATAACCTAGATTTTTACAATACTGAATATTGTCGTATAAATCATTTATATTATTGATTGTTCTTGCAGTATTTTGTTCTAGAATTTGTTTTTTGAAAATACTTTTTAATTCATTTAAATTCTTATCAAACAATAATGCTTTACCAAGAGCAGTTGCGTTAGCATTGGCTACATCTCCAGCTTTTGTCTTTAGAATAATTTTTTCATTACCTTCACTTTTATGTAAGTAAATTACTTTTTTACCATTTAAAATCCCTAATTGCACGGCTAATCTTATTTTTTTAGCTAGCTCATCCATATAATAAATTATAATTTTTGTAGATTTCCTTTGTTCTAGCTCTGGATTTAGACAAAAAGATAATTTGTAATTTTTATTATCAAAACTTAAATAATCTAATTCACAAAGTGTTTTTAAAATAGGATGAAGAGTTCCCACACTGATTTTACATTCTTTTGAAATTTGTGTTATGTTAAGACCTTCATCACAATTTTTTAAAGTCTCTAAAATTTTAATAACCCTTAAAGTTGGTTGATGTAAAGTATCCAAGATTTTTCCTATTTATGTAAGATATTTTAATATATTAGATATTTCTTAATTATCTCTTAAAATTACAAGTTTTTTAGCTTAGTATTATTATTTAGTTTTTAAAAGAATTTAAACTAATAATATACATTATTGTTTAAATAGGAATATGTTGTATTCCTATTTAAAATGGTCTTATAATCATTGCAGTAATTATACCTATCATTATTATAGTAGGCACTTCGTTATAAGCTCTAAAAAATTTACCACTTTTTTTACAGGTATCATTTTTTAGTTGTTTAAGGTATCTTAAGCAATCAAAATGATAAATCAGTAGTAGAACAACACACAATAATTTAAGATGAAAATAACCAAGTTTCATCAAGGTTGAATTAGCACTAATCATTAAAATTCCAGTAAGTAGTGTAATTATCATAGAAGGTTGTCCTATAAAATAAAACAATTTATCTTCTTGAATTTTTACAACTTCAACAAATTCTTTTTTATGTGAATGTTCTTGATGATATACATAAAGGCGTGGCAAATAAAACAAAGTCGCCATCCAAGAAATAAACGCTAAGTAATGAAGCCATTTTATCCAATCATAATTGTTAGCTAGAAATTCCATTTTTCTTCCTTTTCTTAAAAATTTCTTTTAAAATTATTATAATAACGCCAAGGTTAATACACACATCAGCAATATTAAAAACAGCGAAGTTAAACCAATAATGCCAAGCTATAAAATCAATAACTCCAGGATATAAAAACCTATCATAAACATTGCTTATGCCCCCGGCTAATATGAATGATAGGGCATAATAATTATCGTTTAGGAATTTTTTTTCTTTAATTAAAAGTATTCCAGCAATTATAAGCAACATTATTTGAATATATTTTAGATATTCTTGTAAAAAACTTAGCATTGAAAAAGCAACCCCATCATTAAAAACTAAATAAAAACTAATAGGGGTAAAATGCCATTCATAACCTGCTAAAAATATATTTTTACTAAGTCTATCTAAGATTATTACAATGGCTATTATAAGACTTGAGATGATAATTTTTTTTCTCATACTAGCACACTTTGAAAGTATTTTATACATTCATTTTCCATATTTTTTAAGGTTTTTTCGTTTTCACATTCAAGTAATATTCTCATTAAATTTTCAGTTCCTGAATATCTAAATAAATAATTCACATTATTTTTATTTAATTTTTCATATAAGTTATCTATGCCTTCTAATTTATCTAAAGGTTTTTTTTCTGTGATTTTTAGGTTTGTTAAGCTTTGTGGAAATAATTTAATTTCGCTAAAAATCTCGCTAGCTTTTTTATTTAATAATAATTTTGCTACTTGAAGTGCTGCTACTATGCCATCACCAGTTTTTGCGTAATCGCTAAAAATTATATGTCCGCTTTGCTCTCCACCAAAATTATAATTTTTATCTTGCATTGCGTGTAGAATATATTTATCTCCAACATCGGTTGTAACATAAGAAATATCGTGTTTTTTAAGATAATTTAAAAATCCCATATTGCTCATTTTACTAATTGCAACACCGTTTAAATTATTATTATCTTTTAAAGCTTTTGCTAAAACCCCTAATAAAATATCTCCATTAATGATTTCTCCATTTTCATCAACTACAACCAATCTATCAGCATCTCCATCAAAAGCAAACCCAACATCAGCTCTTAATCTTTTTACTTCTTTAGCTAACATATTTGGATGAAGTGCTCCACAATTATCATTAATATTTATTCCATTTGGCTCACAAGCTAATGTTATAACATCAGCTCCTAATTCAGAAAAGACAGCAGGCGCAACCTTGTAAGCCGCTCCATTTGCACAATCTAACACAATTCTAAGGTTTTTTAAGGTTGTATCTTTTGGAAAAGAATTTTTAATATGAACTATATATCTACCTATTACATCATCAATTCTTTTTGCAGAGCCGATTTTATCCTTTATTACAAGATGCGAATTAATTAAATTATCATCATTAAATATTTTATCTATTTCAAATTCTTCGCTTTCGCTTAATTTAAATCCATTAGCATCAAATACTTTAATACCATTATCATAATAAGGATTATGAGAGGCACTTATCATAATAGCAAAATCACATCTTAAATCTTGACTTAAAAAAGCAACAGCAGGTGTAGGCATAGGGCCAATTTGCAATACATTAAAACCTACTGCATTAAGACCACTAACGATTGCATTTTCTATCATATAACCACTTCTTCTAGTATCTTTTCCAACTATTACTTTTTTTGTTAATGCTTTATTTTTAAAAAAAATTCCAATAGCCATAGCAGCTTTAAGAGCTTTAAAAGCACTTAAATCATTACCTGCAAAACCTCTAATTCCATCTGTTCCAAATATCATTTTTTTGCCTTTCAGTATGATTTTAATTTTGAATTAAGATTATTTTAACAAAACTTTACTAAAATCAGTCTTTTAAAAATTTTTACGAAGGAATTTTTTATGGCAAATCATAAATCATCAGAAAAAAGAGCTAGACAAACAATTAAAAAAACTATTAGAAACAGATTCTATAGAACAAGACTTAAAAACATTACTCGTGCAGTTCGTGAAGCAGCAGCAGCTAATGATAATGAAGCAGCAGCAGCAGCTTTAAAAGTAGCTAATAAAAAAATTCACGAAATGGTAAGCCGTGGTTTTATTAAAAAACAAACAGCTTCAAGAAAAGTAAGTCGTTTAGCACTTTTAGTAAATAAAATTGGTGCATAATTTTTAATGCTAGCAAGCAAACTTGAACCTTTCTTAAAACGCTATGAAGAAATTCAAGCGTTTTTAAGTAATATTGAAAATACTACAGATTTAGCAAAAGTTACAGCCTTATCAAAAGAACAAAAAAGTTTAGAAGATATAGTTGAGGTTGCTAAAAAATATTTAAATACGCTAGATTCAATTGAAGAAAATAAAACTTTATTGCAAGACCCTGATTTAGGTGATTTAGCTAAAGAAGAATTAAAAGAATTAGAAGAATTAAAACCTAAATTAGAAGAAGAAATAAAAATACTTTTATTACCAAAAGACCCAAATGATGATAAGAATATTTTCTTAGAAATTAGAGCTGGAACTGGTGGAGATGAAGCTGCTTTATTTGTCGGAGATTTATTTAAAGCTTATGCGAGATATGCTGAAGATAAAAATTATAAAATAGAAGTAGTTAGTCAAAGTGAAGGCAGTGCAGGTGGATTTAAGGAGATTATTTTATTAATTAAAGGTGATAAAGCTTATTCAAGATTAAAATACGAAGGTGGCACACACAGAGTTCAAAGAGTTCCTGCTACAGAATCTCAAGGCAGAGTTCATACAAGTGCTATAACCGTTGCAGTTATGCCTGAAGTAGAAGATAGTGATATTGAAATAAATCCAAATGATTTAAAAATTGATGTAATGAGAAGTAGTGGTCATGGTGGTCAGAGTGTAAATACTACTGATTCTGCAGTTAGAATTACTCATATTCCAACAGGTTTAGTTGTTGTTAATCAAGATGGTAAAAGTCAGCATAAAAATAAAGAAAGTGCTTTAAAAGTTTTAAAAGCAAGGCTTTATGAAATGCAAGAGCAAGAAAGATTAGCAAAAGAGCGAGAGAGTAGAAAATCTCAAGTTGGAAGTGGAGATAGAAGTGAAAGAATTAGAACTTATAATTATCCACAAAATAGAATAAGTGATCACAGAATAAATCTTACTTTACACAGATTAGACATAATTATGCAAGATGGTTTGTTAGATGAAATCATTGAACCACTAATAGCTCACTATCAATCAGAGGCTTTAAACGAAGCTAATTTATGAAAAAAATAATTTTAAGCATACTTGTTGTTGTATTAACAACTAGTGTGTTTTTGTATGATAATTATCAACAAGAACAAAGAAACATAATCAAGCAAAAACAAGAAATAGATTATCTAGTAAAATTACTTGAAAAATTATATATAGCAGCTAAGGTGGAATGTTCAAGTTATACTGAATGTTTTATAGAAAATGGAGTTTTTAAATATTTTAAATTCTCTAATATTTATATTAAAAACAGAGTTGCATTTTATAATTTTTTACAATTACTTGAAAAGGATTTTAAAGATTTAAAATACTCTTTTATAGAAAAGAATAATTTAGAATATTATTTTGATAAAAATAAATATTATTTTGATGATACTAGCTTGTTTAATATGAGTTCAGAATTTGAATTTAATGTTGATAATCTGAAGTTTAATGACAATGTAAAAGATGATTTAGCATTTTTATCTTGGTATTTAAATAAAACTGCTTATAAATCTATTCTTGATATGTTAAATGATATTAGTATAGATTTTAGAGTAAAATATAGCGTTGTAAATAATGCAATTGATTATTCTAAAATAGCGACTAATTTACAAATCAATCTTTCAAATACAAGTAAAATTAGTTTTAAAATAAGAAATAAAAAAATTGAGTTTAAGATTGAAAATTTTGATTTAATTAAAATTATTTTTATAGAATTTAAAGAAATCATAAAACCATTTTTAAAAAATAATGAAAATATTATATTTTTTGAAAGTTTATTTACTCATTATGATGAAATAATTAACCCTAAAATTAAATCAGTAACTTTTTTGATTGACAATATTTACAATACTAAAAATGTCCTATTTTCTAGCACTTACAAACTTGAATCAAATTAACATTTATTTATAAGCTTTGAGTAAAATTGAAACACAAATTCTATAAAAAAGGAAAAAATTATGGCAAAAGTTATGAAAACAATGGATGGTAACGAAGCCGCTGCATATGCTGCCTATGCGTTCACAGAAGTGGCAGGAATTTATCCTATTACTCCAAGTTCACCTATGGCTGATTATACAGATATTTGGGCTTCTCAAGGAAAGAAAAATATTTTTGGAATGCCTGTAAAAATTGTTGAAATGCAAAGTGAAGCAGGTGCTGCTGGTAGCGTTCATGGTTCGTTACAAGCTGGTGCATTAACTACAACTTATACAGCTTCTCAAGGTTTATTACTTAAAATTCCAAATATGTATAAAATTGCAGGTCAAATGCTTCCTGGTGTTATACATGTTGCTGCTCGTGCAATTGCTGCTCAAGCTTTATCAATTTTTGGTGATCATCAAGATATTTACGCAGCTCGTCAAACAGGTTTTGCAATGCTATGTTCAAATAGCGTTCAGCAAGCTATGGATTTAGCTGGTGTTGCTCATCTTAGTGCTATTAAAGGAAGAGTTCCATTTATGCATTTCTTTGATGGATTTAGAACATCTCATGAAATTCAAAAAATTGAAGTAATGGACTATGAAGTATTTAAAAGATTAATTGATATGGATGCAGTTCAAGCATTCCGTGATACCTGTTTAAATCCTGAACATCCAAAAACTCGTGGAACAGCGCAAAACGATGATATATATTTTCAAACTCGTGAGTTAGCTAATAAATTTTATGATGCTTTACCTGATGTAGTAGCTGATTATATGAAAGAGATTTCAAAAGTTACAGGTAGAACTTATAAACCATTTGTATATTATGGTGCTGCTGATGCTACTCGTGTAATTGTTGCTATGGGTAGTGTAAATGAAGCTTTAACTGAAGTGGTTGATTATCTAAACAAAAAAGGCGAAAAAGTTGGTGTTATGATGGTTCATTTATATAGACCATTTAGCTTAAAATATTTCTTTGAAGAAATGCCAAAATCAGTTAAAAAGATTGCAGTTTTAGACAGAACAAAAGAACCAGGTAGTATAGGCGAGCCTTTATATCTTGATATAAAAGCTGCATATTATGATAAAGAAAATGCGCCTTTAATTGTAGGTGGTAGATACGGTCTTAGTTCAAAAGATGTTGACCCTGCACAATTACTTGCAGTATATGAGAATTTAAATCAAGAAAAACCAAAAAATAATTTTACAATTGGAATTAATGATGATGTAACTCATCTTTCATTACCACTAGGCAAAAAGATTTCATTAGGAGATGAAAGCACAACTGAATGTTTATTCTACGGACTTGGTGCTGATGGAACAGTAGGTGCAAATAAAAACTCAATTAAAATTATTGGAGATAAAACTGATTTATATGCACAAGCATATTTTGCTTATGATAGTAAAAAATCAGGTGGATATACAAGAAGCCATTTAAGATTTTCTAAAAAGCCAATAACTTCAACTTATTTAGTAAGTACCCCACATTTTATTGCTTGTAGTGTTGCTGCATATTTAGACATTTATGATGTTTTAGCAGGTATTAGAGAAAACGGAACTTTCTTATTAAACTCAATTTGGGACGAACAAACTACAATTGAAAAAATTCCTAATAAAGTTAAAAAAGTTCTAGCTGAAAAAAATGTGAATTTTTATATCATAAATGCTACAAAACTTGCTCGTGATATAGGACTAGGTAATAGAACAAATACAATTATGCAAAGTGCATTCTTTAAATTAGCAAAAATTATTGATTATGAAGATGCTCAAAAATATATGAAAGAATTTGCATATAAAAGCTATGTTAAAAAGGGCGAAGCAGTAGTTGAGATGAACTATAAAGCTATTGATATTGGAGCACAAGGTTTAGTAAAAGTTACTGTTGATCCAGCTTGGGCTAATTTAGTAATAGATGAGAAAAAAGCTGATGATAAATACATAGGAACTGCTTTTGTTGAAAATATAGTTAAACCTATGAACGCTGCAAAAGGTGATGATTTACCAGTGTCAGCATTTATTGGATATGAAGATGGTAGTTTTGAGCATGGAACTACACAATATGAAAAGCGTGGTGTTGGTGTTATGGTTCCTAAATGGATTGAAGCAAATTGTATTCAATGTAACCAATGCGCATCAGTTTGCCCACATGCAGTAATACGCCCATTCTTAATTAATGATGAAGAAATGGCAAATGCTCCAGCAGGCGTGAAAGAGCATTCAATTGATGCTAAAGGTGTAAAAGGCGAAAGTCTTAAATTTAAAATTCAAGTTTCAACATTAGATTGTACAGGTTGTGAGTTATGTGTAACTGAATGTCCAAGTAAAGAAAAATCACTTGTTATGGTTCCACTTGAAGAAGAGCTAGAAAAAGGCGAACAAGATAATGCTGATTACTTATTCCATAAAGTTACTTATAAAGATAATTTTATAGCAAAAGATACTACAAAAGGTGCTCAATTTGCACAACCATTATTTGAATTCCACGGAGCATGTCCAGGTTGTGGTGAAACTCCATATATTACATTAGTTACTAGAATGTTTGGTGAGAGAATGATGATTGCGAATGCAACAGGTTGTAGCTCAATTTATGGTGGTTCAGCACCTTCTACTCCATATCGCAAAAATGATAAAGGTTTTGGACCTGCTTGGGGCAACTCATTATTTGAAGACAATGCTGAGTTTGGTATGGGTATGAGAGTTGCTACCGAGACAATTCGCCATAGAATTGAAGATATTATGATTAATACGAAAGATAAAGCTCCAAATGCAATTGCAGCTCTTTATGGCGAATGGTTGGCTAATAAGAAAAATGCTGATATAACAGCAGATGTTAGAGATAGACTAATTCCATTATTAGAACAACACGCAGAACTTGAAGGTGCTAAAGAAATTTTAGGTCTAAAAAGCTATGTAGCTAAAAAATCTCAATGGATTTTTGGTGGTGATGGCTGGGCTTATGATATTGGTTATGGTGGGCTTGACCATGTTTTAGCTAGTGGAGAAGATGTGAATGTATTAGTAATGGATACTGAAGTTTATTCAAATACAGGCGGACAAGCTTCAAAATCAACTAGAACAGGTGCAGTAGCACAATTTGCTGCAAGTGGTAAGCCAAGTCAGAAAAAAGACTTAGGACAAATTGCTATGACTTATGGAAATATTTTCGTAGCTCAAGTAAATTCAAATGCAAATTATGCTCATTTTATTAAAGCACTAATCGCAGCAGAAGCCTACGATGGACCAAGCTTAATCATTTGCTATAGCCCTTGTATAGCTCACGGAATTAAAGGTGGAATGGGCGCTAGTGGTGATCACGCAGAAATCGCAACTAAGTGTGGTTATTGGCCAATTTACACATTTGATCCAAGATTAGAAGCAGAGGGTAAAAATCCATTAAAAATTGCTTCAAAAGAACCTGATTGGAATTTATATGAAGAGTTCTTAATGGCAGAAGTTCGTTATAACTCACTAAAAAAAGGAAATCCAAAAGAAGCAGCAGAACTATATGCTCGCAACAAAGCAGATGCGCAAAGACGCTATAGACAATTAAAGCGTTTAGCAGCAGCTGATTATAGCGTTTCTGAATAATCTCAAGCCCTTTTTAGGGCTTGATTATTTTATTACTCAAATAGAATTTAAAACATTAATATAGTTTTTTAATAACTAGTGAATTATTAATTATATTAATCTTTTTATGAAGAAATAAGAAACATTATTGACGCTTATAAAAGCATTAAAATACTTTCATAGTTTTATACTCAAAAATTAAAATTATTTTTTAAGAATATATAAAAATATCATCTAATTATTATAAATTGAAGTAATTACTTAAATGGTGTTAATTTGCCTATTTAAAGCTTAATAGTATATATTCAAAATTAGCGTAAATAAAGGCAAATTAAATATTTAAAATATTAGTAAATTTATACTATAGATTTATAAGCAATGTGAAAAATTATTAATTATTAAAATACTAAAAAAGAAATTTTTTATAAGTTTATTACTAATAAATATTGATTATATTCTGTTTTTTATATTAATTTTATTACAAATTCTCTAATTCAAAATACCAAAAAATCGTGATTTTTTATATATTATAATTTTTATCTTATGAGATTATAAAAAAAATAATATTTGACTTATAATGTAATTTAGAATAATATTTTGCTATTAATTTTTTATTTTAAGAAAAAAATAAAGATTAATACCAAAATTCTTATTTAAAGGAGTTTTATATGAATGAAGAAAAATTCAATAGGCGAGATTTCATAAAATCAGCTACTATTGGTGTTGGTGCAGTAGCAGCTAGCACAAGCCCTGTATCAATTATGGCAAGTGAGCTTAAAAAAAGTGGTAAAAATACCTCACTACCAAGCGTAGATGTTTTAGTTATCGGCTCTGGTGGTGCTGGTCTTAGAGCTGCTGTTGCGGTTAGAAAAAATCATCCAAATTTAAATGTTGTAGTAGTTAATAAAGGTATGCCATCACGAAATGCAACCTGTATGGCTGAAGGTGGGATTAATGGTGTGATTGATTTTGAAAATGGTGACTCAAACAAATTACACGCATATGATACTGTTAAAGGTAGTGATTTTTTAGGCGATCAAGATGCAATTATTAAATTTGCCGAAAAAGCAACTGAAGCAATTCACGAACTTGATTATGCAGGAATGCCTTTTAATAGACAAAAAGATAAAACGGTTGCAAGGCGTTTTGCTGGTGGTGCAAAATATGAACGCTGTAATTATGCAGCCGATAAAACAGGTTCTATTATGATGCACACCTGTCTTGATGAAGCTATTACAAATGGTGTTAATTTCTTGCTTGACCATTACTTACTTGACATTGCGATTGATAATAATGAGTGTGAAGGTGTAGTTCTTTTAAATATGCAAACAGGAGATGTAGTGCCTGTATTAGCAAAATCAGTAGTTCTAGCAACAGGTGGTTATACTCGTGTGTTTTATAACCGCACTTCAACCCCATTTAATGCTAGTGGAGATGGAATTGCTGCAGCACTTAGAGCTGGACTTGCGTTTAAAGACCCTGAAATGCTTCAATTTCACCCAACAGGAGTTAGAAATGGTGGTGCATTAATTACTGAAGCAGCAAGAGGTCTTGGTGGAAAATTAATTAATAATAAAGGCGAACGCTTTATGAGTAAATACTCAAATCGTCTTGAGCTTGCTCCAAGAGATATTGTTTCTCGTTCAATTGAAAGTGAAATTCGTTTAGGCAATGGATTTGGAGAGGGAATGGGCTCTTATGTTCTTTTAGATGTTACACATTTAGGTGAAGAGCAAATTATGAATGAATTACCACAAATTCGTCATATTGGACTTTTATTTGAAGGTATAGATTTAGTAAAAGAACCAATTAAAATTCGTCCAACAGCACACTATTCAATGGGTGGTATAGAAATTGCAAAATTTGATGATATGAGTACTCATTTAGCAGGACTTTTTGCTGCAGGTGAGACAAGTTGTGCTTCAATTCACGGAGCAAATCGTCTAGGTGGAAATAGTTTAGCTGATGCGGCAGTTACAGGCAAACTTGCAGGTGAGGGTGCAGGTGAGTATGCAAATAAAAGACAAAATTATGGCTCTGGCAAACACGCTGAAGAATTAGCTCAAAAATGGAGAATTAAGCTAAAAGATATAACAAGTGGCAATTCAAAACCTAACGAGCTTTATGATTTAAGAGAAGAATTTGGACAATATAACTGGGATAATATGGGAATTTATAGAACAGGAGAAAAGCTTGAAAAACATATAAAAATCCTAGATGAGATTTGGGCTAAATATAATAATCTTAAAATTTCAAATCCAAATATGTTTTATAACACTGCTTTAATTGAGTATTTAGAATTTGGAAATCTCATTCTTTTAGCAAGATGTGCTTGTCTTGGTGCATTAAACAGAAAAGAAAGCCGTGGGGCTCATACTAGAGAAGATTATCCAACAAGAGATGATGAGAATTTCTTAAAACATAGTCTTGTTACTTTAAAAGATGACAAATTAAGCCTTAGTTATAAAGATGTAGTTATTACAGAATTTAAACCTGAAGAAAGGAAATACTAATGAAAATTTTAATTGACCGCTTTAATGGAGTTGATAAATTTGTTCAAGCATATGATTTAAGTATAGATGAAGTAAAGGGAAAAACGCTTTTAGCCTTATTACAACATATAAAACGCACTCAAGATATTTCACTAAATTTTACTTCGGCTTGTCGTATGGCAATTTGTGGTGCTTGTGGTGTGCGTGTGAATGGGCATTCATACCTTGCTTGTGATACTAAAATGGATGATTTATTAAAAGAATATGACAATCCTGAAAGCTTAAAAATCTCTCCTTTGGCAAATTTTAAAGTTCTTTCGGATTTGGTTGTAGATTGGGAGCCAAGTATTGAGAATTTAAGAAAAATAAAACCAACTATAACACCAAAAGAAGCCTTTTCTGATAAAAAAGGTTGCGTGCAAACTCAAGCTGAAGTTGATGCTATTAAAAAACAATGGGATTGTATTTTATGTGGTTGTTGTGCTAGTGAATGTAATAAACTTGAAGCTGATTCAAGTGATTATATGGAACCATTTGTATTTACTCACGCATTTCGTGCTGCTTATGATTCACGCTCAAAAGATGCTTTAAAACACTTAAAACCATCTATTGCAAATGGTCTTTGGATGTGCGTTCATTGTCAAGAGTGTGCCGACCGCTGTCCTAAAGGAATTAGTGCTGCTGATGATATAGCAATGCTAAGAGTAATGGCTATGAAAAAAGGTTTAAAAGATGGCACAGGACCAGCTCACGCAGAAGCATTCTTAAAAGACTTAGAAGATACAGGTAGATTAAATGAGATTTATTTAGCACTTCGCTCTGAAGGTGTTTTAGCAAATACTACAAAAATAGATATTGCATACAATCTAATGAAAGCAGGTAAGATGAATCCATTACATATTTTTGGTGATGAAGAAATTGAAGGTCATGAAGATTTAGTAAAAATGATTGAAGCAGCTAGAGCTGCTAATAAGGAGTAAGTTATGCAACAAAAAGATTTCGCTTTTTTCCCTGGCTGTGTTTTAAGTCAAGCAGCTAAAGAATCAAAAATGTCATTAGAAGCAATAGCTCCAATACTAGGTATAACTTTACATGAGATTAAGGGTTGGAGTTGCTGTGGTGCATCTCAAGCACAAGATGTAGACCCAATAGCAGCACTTGTAGCAAATGCTAGAAATATAGCATTAGCTGAGAATATGAATATGCCAATGCTAACAACCTGTAGCACTTGTATGCTAACTTTAACTCGTGCAAAAGCTGCTTTAGATAAAGGTGCAAAAGACCGCATAAATGAATATTTAGCAAAAGGTAATATGAAATATCAAGGAAATAATGAAATAACAAGCCTTTTATGGATTTTGTATGAGAATTTAGATACCTTAAAATCAAAAGTTGTTAAGCCACTTTCTAATCTAAAAGTAGCTTTATTTTATGGTTGTCATAGTATTCGCCCTGAAAAATCATATAACGCAAAAGAAAGTTCAACTAATCCAAAAAGCTTTGAAGCTGTAGTTAGTGCGCTTGGTGCGACAATAGTTCCGTTTGCAAAACGCTTAGATTGCTGTGGTTTTCACGCTAGTTATCCAGCAGTAAAATCGGTGCAAAAAATGTCATCTCAAATTGTTGGTAGTGCTGATAAAAATGGTGCTGATTGCGTTGTTACACCTTGTCCGCTTTGTCAAATGCAGCTTGATATTTACCAAGAACGCTATCAAGATGCAATGGGTTCTGAAATTAGAAAGCCAATAATTCATCTTTCTCAATTAGTAGGATTAGCACTTGGTCTTAGCAACGAACAATTAGGACTTGATTTAAATATAATTGATGCTACAAAATTAGCATAATTTTAGGGGCTAAGCCCCTAATTCTTTTGCCATTTTTATAAACTCAAGCTCTAAATGTGAGAGTTTTTTATCTTTTTTATAAGCTATAACTAATGTTTTAATTAAATTATTATCCTTTATATTAAATAATTTTATTTTATCTTTTTTATCATCTTTTATTAATTCGCTAATAGTAAAAGTAGCACCAACACCACTTGCTACTATTGAATTTGCAATATCAAAAGTCTCAGTTTCGCATAAAATTTTAGGAATAAATTCATTGTTTTTAAACATTAAATCAATATCTAATCTACTTCTTTGAGAAGATTTTGGCAGAATAAATTTCTCATTTTTTAGTTCTTTGATTGATATTTCTGGCAATTCTTTATTTTTATATTTTAAAGATAATTCGTGTAAAGATGGCAGTGCTAGAAAAACATTGCTGCTTTTTATTATTTCATATTTTAAATATTTTATATCAAGTGGTAAAACTAGCATTCCAAGGTCAATTTCATCATCATAAATCATTTGTTTGATTTTAAGCGTTGAAAAGATTTGAGAAATTTTAATACTAGCATCACTAAAACGCTTGCAAAATTGTGGTAAGAGATTTGGAATCATATTATAGCCATTTTGTAAGAATGCTATACGAATTTTGCCAGTTTTGGCATTGTTTAGTGCTGAAATTTCAGTATCAAGCTCTGCTATCATATCTTTTATTAGATTTGCTTTTTTTAAATATATTTCTCCTGCTTCGGTTAAAGATATTGGATTTGTGCTTCTATTAAAAAGCGTGGTTTTTAGCTCATTTTCTAATGCAAAAATACTTTGAGATAATGATGGTTGCGGTATTTTAAGCTCATTTGCAGCCTTTGTAAAGCTTTGCAATTTTGCTACTTTTAAAAATAGTTGCATATGTCTAAAATTCATCTTTTATCCTAATTTAAATTCTTTATTTTTCATATAAATATTTTATATGTTATTTGGTAATAAAATAAAAAATAGCTTTATAAAATTTTTTACTTTTAAAATTTAAATAGACAATATTTATTATAAGATTTTAAAACAAAGTAAAAATGATTATTCTAGCGTGGGTAATACCTGAATATAAGTAAAATAGCAAAAATAATATGCTAAATAATATTGACATTACAACAAATTCTACTTTAGATTAATATATCTTGTAAGAATATTTTAAAGCAAATTGAAGCTGTATTTTATGGTTTTCATATTATACAAATTTATATAATTTTTAAAGATTAATTACTAAGTAAAGCAATGATTTTAAATTCTTATTTTGTAAAAATCAAAATAAGAATTTAAATAAGTATTATAAACCTAATTGAATTTCTTTAGAATATAAATATCCTAAATGATTGGTGTTATTTAAGGTTATTATTTTTGCTAAATCATTAGATATTTCAAGGACATTAATGCAGGTATTATCTTGAGTAATGTTCCAAAATGAGCTAAGTGGTGCATTTAATAAATGAGAAATGATTACCTTATTTACTGCATCGTGAGCGAAAACTGCAATTGTTTTTCCATCATATTTTGTAATATAATCGTTTATTGCAAGTTTTACTCTATTTAAAATATCTTCTAAACTTTCTCCATTAGGCATTTTTACTAAATGTGGGGTTTGCTTCCATTTTTTTAATAAATCTTGTTCTATTTCACTTGATAATCTACCTTCCCAAGTTCCGTGATTTATCTCTAATAATCTTTCATCTTTTAAAACTTCTTTATTGTGAAATTTAGCACTTTCACAAGCTGTTTCATAAGCTCTTTTTAAAGGACTTGCTATAAAAAAATCAATTTGTATATTTTTTAAAGCAAGGGCTAATTTCTTAGCTTGCTCCTTGCCTAAATCACTTAAATCAGTATCAATTTGACCTTGATATCTACCTTCTTTATTCCAATTAGTTTGCCCGTGTCTAAGTAGTATTAGATTAATCATCGCAAATCTCACTGCAATCAATTATCTTAACTCCATGAACTCCAGCTAATTCACAAAGTTTTTTATAATCTGTTTTTAATGGTTTTTTATTAATGCTAATTGCCATTATGTTTTCACCACTTGTATTTGTTTTGCTAACTTGCATACTTAAAATATTTATTCCTGCTTCGCCTAAAATAGTTCCAATTTGTCCTATCATACCAGGCACATTATCGTGTGGCACTAACAATAATACTCCACTTGGTTCAAATTTAATATCATATTCATCAATACCACTAACATAAGCACTCTTATCGCTCATTAAAGCTCCTCTTATTTCGTGCTCACCTAATTCGCTTACTATTTTTACTTTTATTTGATTATTTACTTCATCACTTTTTTGCTCAATTAAGCTTATTCCTCTATTTTGAGCTAGAATTGGTGCATTAACCATATTTACTTTTTCTTGCAATATAGAATTTAATAATCCACATAACATTACTTGGCTTAAAGCTCTAGTATCAAGCTCTTTAAAGGCATTTGAATACTCAATGAAAACTTGTTTAATTGCTGAATTGCTAACTTCACATGCAATAAATCCTAATGCTTTTACTAGATTAAAATAAGGCTTAATTTTATTTAGCATTTCAGGACTAACTGGCACAGCATTTAAAGCACTAGCAACCATTTGACCATTTAACGCTTCTTTAATAGCAATTGCCACATCAACTGCAACTCCTTCTTGAGCTTCTATTGTAGACGCACCTAAATGCGGTGTTAAAACCACATTTTTTAAAGTTGTAATCTCGTGGTTTCCTAATGGCTCATTAGCAAAAACATCAAGAGCAGCTCCTGCAATATCTTTATTTTTTAAAGCATTTGTTAAATCATTAAGATTAATACATTCACCCCTTGCTGCATTTATAATTCTTACACCTTTTTTCATTTTAGCTATGCTATTTTTATTTATCATTTCTTTTGTTTCATCTGTTAATGGAAGGTGTAATGTAATAAAATCAGCTTCAGCATAAACTTCATCTAATTCACATTTTTTAACTTGTAAATGAATAGCTCTTTCGTTGCTAAGATATGGATCATAGGCAATTACTTTCATACCAAATGCTTGTGCTCTACTAGCAACACCAGCACCAATTCTACCTAAACCTAAAACCCCTAAAGTTTTATCTTTTAATTCAAGTCCTAAAAAGCTTTTTCTATCCCAAATACCATTTACAACGCTAGCATGTGCGTTAGGTATCATTCTAGCAAGACTTAACATTAGTGCAAAAGTATGTTCTGTAGCTGCGTTTGTATTACCATTTGGTGCATTTACTACTATTATTCCTTTTTTTGTAGCTGCTTTTATATCTATATTATCAACACCAACTCCAGCTCTACCAATTACTTTTAATCTATGAGCGTGTTCTAATACTTTTTCTGTAATTTTTGTAGCACTTCTTAAAATAACTGCATCATAATCACCAATTATTTTTAGCAATTCTTCTTCGCTAATTTTAGGATATTCACTTACTTTGCAATCTTTTTCTAAAATTTTAGTAGCTAAATCGCTAACTCCATCTAAAACTAAAATCTTGTTCATCTACTCTCCTTTAAATAAAAGCTTTATTCTAGCAATTATTTTAAAGGATTGATTAATTAATTTGTTTTAAGTCGGTATTTTTAATATCTTAATTCAAATTCTTTAGAATTTCTTGAGTATAAATAGCATCATCAACACTTGCTAAAAGCCCTAAATCATTTGTCTTGATATAATTAATAAACTCATCTTGCTCTTTTGCTAGGCTTGAATGAGTTTGAAGTGTTATTGTAGTTTCATCTTTAATTAATTTTGAGTTTAAAAAGTCTAATTCATAGCTTGATACATTTGTGTTTATAAAGGCTTTTCTAATCCTACTATTAAATTCCCAAGAAGCTAAAATATCAAGATTATTAGAATTTAGCTTAATTTGCGTGCAAGGATTATTTGTGCGATTTATTTTAAAACTAGCCTTTATCCCAAAGAAATTTGCTAAATCCAAATCATGCACGCAAAGGTCTAAATCAACCCCAACATCACTAATTCTAGCTGGTTTTTTAGATGCTCTTATAAAACTTGCATATTTTATTTCTTCGTTTTTGATATGTTTTAAAAACTCAAGGCTTACAGGGTTAAATCTCTCGCAAAAGCCAACTGCTACATTCACTCCGCTATTTTTAATAGCTAAAGCTTCATCAAGACTAAATGATAATGGTTTTTCTATTAGAATAAAATTGATTTTATCTTTAATCTTAGAAAATACTTCATAATGATATTTAGTCGGAACAACTATTATCGCTCCATCAATATCATTTTTTAATAATTCATCTAAATTAGAAAAATACTTATCATCATCAATCCAATCAGGCTTAATTAAATCAAAGCAATATAAATTTATATCCTTTTTACAAAGTTCGGTGTAGTGGTTTTTACCCATTACACCAAGACCTATTAATGCTATATTCATTAAAAGCCTTCTTTATCTAAAGTATTATTTAATTCATTTAAAAGTGCGATTTTTTCCCATTGAGTATTCATATCAATTTCATTGCCTTCTTCTGTAGAGCTAAAACCACATTGGGTGCTAAACTCAATTTGTTTTGTATCTAAGAAATTAGCTGCTTCTTTTGCTCTTTTAATTAGAGTTTGAATACTTGGATTTTCTTTAGTTTTAGTAGTTAAAAGTCCAATTACTACTATTTGATTTTTAATATATTTTAATGGTTCAAAATCTCCTGACCTATCATCATCAAATTCTAAAAAGAATTTATTTATATTAAGATTTGCAAATAATTCGCTAGCAACCTTGCTATATCCACCACTAGCACTAAAATGGCTTCTATAATTACCCCTACATATATGTATTGCACTTGTGATTGTTTTTGGCATAGTTGCTAGGCTTTTGTTTAAATACTCTACATATTCTTTAGTGCAATTATCAGCGTTATAGTTGTTTTTGATTAGATTTGCTCTAAAATCTTCATCACAAAACGAGCCAAAGCTAACATCATCAAGTTGTAAATAAACTCCGCCTAATTTTTCAAATTCTAAATAAAAATCAGCATAGGCTTTTAAAATATCTTCTTTTAATTTTGCATAATCTTTTCCGTAGTATTCAAATTCTACATTAAATCCACCACGGATAAATAACATATATAAAAGCATTGATGGGCTAGGAATTGTTAATTTTAAGCGATTTGTATCAATGCCTAATTCTTTTGCAATTTTTACTAAACTTGCAAAATCTTTTAAGAAAGGATGGTCTTTACACTCTATTTTATTAGTTATTTTAATACCTTCAGCTCTTGTTTCTATACCTTTAAAAACATAGCCTTTTTCTTTAATAATTTTGCTAATTCCACTAAATCCCCAATAAAAATCTAAATGCCACCAAGAGCGTCTAAATTCTCCATCACTTAGATAATAAACATTGTTTTTATCACACTCAATGAGTAGTTCTTTTATGCACTCATCTTCAATAGCTCTTAATTCGTCTTTACTGATTTTTGCGTTTGCATAATCACTTCTTGCAGCTTTTAATTTAGCTGGTCTTAAGAATGAACCTACTTGATCTAATCTTCTCATTTATTCTCCTTTATTAAAAATTTCAATGATTTTTTCTTGGTCTAGTGTATCTAAAAATGCAGAAAATGGCAAAGATAAAATCTCATTCGTTACATTTTCGCATACTTTAAAATCACTTGCTTTATAATCTAAATATTTAAAGCAAGGTTGCGAATATAGTGCTATTGGATAATGAATTGCGGTTGGGATATTGTTTTCACTTAGTTTTTTTACTACTAAATCTCTATTTTTAACCCTTACGCTATATTGAGCCCAAACGCTCTTATATCCTGATTTTACCTTAGGTGTAATGCAGTTTTTAAGGTTTTTTGTATAAATGTTAGCAATTTCGTTTCTTTTAGCAATTTCTTCATCAAAATATTTTAATTTTACATTTAAAACTGCAGCTTGTATGCTATCAAGTCTTGCATTTAAGCCTATTATTTCGTGTTTATATCTCATTTCGCTTCCGTGATTTATAAGTAATTTTACTTTTTTTGCTAATTCATCGCTATTTGTAAAGATAGCCCCACCATCTCCATAACACCCAAGTGGTTTTGAAGGGAAAAAACTTGTCGTGCTAATATCGGCAATATTACAAGAGATATTGCCTAAATCATCTTTTGCACCAAAGCTTTGAGCTGCATCTTCAATCAAGTATAAATTATGTTTTTTACATATATTTTTTATGGAATTTAAATCAGGCATTTGACCAAAAATTGAAACTGCCAAAATAGCCTTAGTCTTAGGTGTAATTAGGCTTTCAATTTTGCTTATATCAAGGTTATAATCTACTTCGCTTATATCAACAAAAACAGGTTTAGCTTTAATTAAAGCTATCATTTCAGAACTTGCAATGAAAGTAAAAGGAGTTGTAATTATCTCATCACCTTCTTTAATCCCTAAAGCTTTTAATGCTACATATAAAGCCGTAGTTCCGTTTGAGCAAGAATATGCGTATTTTGCTTTTGTATAATTTGCTAAATTACTTTCAAGCAAAGAAACTTCATTTCCACCTATAAAACTTGTATTATTTAATATATTTTGAATTCTTTCATCTATTTCGTTTTTGTATTTTAAATATTGAGATTTTAAATCACAGAATGCTAACATTGATTATCCTTAAAAAATAAAAGGCTAATTGTATTTGCTTTCATTTAATACATAATTATTTAAGGCTTTATTGTAATCTTTATAATAAGCTTTTTTAAAATATAAATTTATAAAAATTATTTAAAATGATATTGAATGTGATAAAATAGGATATTTAAAAGCTTTTATTTATAAACAAGTAGCAAATACTCAAAAACTATAGCTAGTAATAAATCTATTTATTAATAAAATATTTGAATTATTAAATAATCTTATTTTATAGTATTTTATTATTATTGGAATTTAGGTGCTAGAGTTTTAAAAGTTAGTCTATATAAAAGGATAAAAATGAATGAATTAGAAAAGGTGCAAATTAGTTTGCCAATAATTTTAGATTTTGTATTCTATAGCGTATTAATGCTAGGAATTGGGTTTTATTTTTGGAAGAAAAATAAAACTTCAGAAGATTATTTTATAGGCGATAAAGGTATGGGTCCTATAGTATCAGCACTTAGTGCTGGAGCGTCTGATATGAGTGGTTGGCTTCTTATGGGATTACCAGGGGCTGTTTTATTATATGGCTTAGGTAAAACTTATATAGCAATAGGGCTTAGTATTGGTGCTTTAATTAATTGGATGTTTGTTGCTAAAAGGCTTAGAATTTATACTGATGTTAGAAAAGATTGTATAACTATTCCTGATTATTTTGAGACTAGATTTAGCGATGATAGTCATACCTTAAGAATAATTTGTGCTATTGTGATTTTAATATTTTTTACTATTTATATATCTAGTGGTTTAGTAGCTGGTGGAAAGCTTTTTGAAGAATTATTTTCAGTTAAATACGAACAAGCAGTAATTACAGGAACTATATTAATAGTTGTTTATACTTTCGTTGGCGGATATAAGGCAGTTTGTTGGACTGATTTGATACAAGGCTTATTGATGATGGGGGCTTTAATTATTGTTCCATTGGTTATGATTAATGAAATAGGTGGATTTAGCGAAGCTATTAATATAATAATTAAGCTTGGAGAAGAAAGTCAAAAAGATTATATTTCTATGAGTAAAAATCTAACTTTAGTAGGGATAATTAGTTCTTTAGCTTGGGGACTTGGGTATTTTGGTCAGCCACACATAATAGTAAGGTTTATATCTATAAAAAGCACAAAAGACATTCCAATTGCTACTTTTGTAGGTATTTCTTGGATGGTAATTAGCTTAATTGGAGCTATTTTAATAGGATTTATTGGTATTGCTTATTTATATAAGTTTAATATAGACTTATTAGATAAGGATAGAATTTTTATAGTAACTAGCCAATTATTATTTAATCCTTGGATTTCTGGAATTTTATTAAGTGCGATTTTAGCAGCGATTATGAGTACGGCAAGTTCGCAATTATTAGTATCTAGCTCAACTTTAGCAGAAGATTTTTATAGAAAAATTTTTAATAAAGGTGCTCCTGCTAAGATAGTAATGAGAGTTTCAAGACTTAGTGTTTTGGTTGTTGCTATTGTTGCTTTTATAATTTCTGCTGATAAAAACACTAGCATTATTGATATTGTTGGATATGCTTGGGCTGGTTTTGGTGCTTCTTTTGGTAGTGTGATAATTTTTTCTTTATTTTGGAAAAATATGAGTAGATTAGGTGCGATTTTAGGTATGAGTTTTGGTGCTTTAGGAGTGATTTTGTGGGAGCATATTGATTATTTTAATATTGCAAAAGAAGGTATATTTGAACTTTATTCAATAATACCAGGATTTTTACTAGCTTCAGTATTTATAATAATAGGCTCAATAATACAGCCAGTAAGACAAGGAACAAAAAAAGCTTATGATGATATGCTAACTAAATTAAAGCTCTAAAAATTAGAGCTTTATTATCTTTAGTTTAAAACCTTTTTGATATGATTTAAAAAATTTTCAAGGATATAAAAATGGATATAAGAAAAGAATTTTTAGAGTTTTTTGCTAGTAAAGGTCATGAAATTACCCCATCAAGCCCACTTGTGCCTGATGATGCGACTTTGCTTTTTGCAAATGCAGGAATGGTTCCTTTTAAGAGTATTTTTACAGGTGAAGTGCCAAGCCCAAATCCACCTAGAAAAACAAGCTGTCAAACTTGTATTCGTGCAGGTGGAAAGCACAATGACTTAGATAATGTTGGTTATACTGCAAGACATCATACATTTTTTGAAATGTTAGGAAATTTCTCTTTTGGTGATTATTTTAAAGAACAAGCTATTGCTTATGCTTGGGAATTTGTAACTGAGATTATAAAATTACCTAAAGATAGGCTTTATGTAACTGTTCATGAAAACGATGATGAAGCTTATAATATGTGGCAAAAACATATTGCAAAAGAACGCATTTATAAATTTGGAGATAAAGATAATTTCTGGCAAATGGGTGATACTGGCCCATGTGGTCCTTGTAGTGAGATTTTTTACGACCAAGGTGAAGAAAATTTTAAAAGCGATGAAGATTATATGGGTGGAGATGGAGATAGATTCCTTGAGATTTGGAATTTAGTTTTTATGCAGTTTGAAAAACACCCTGATGGAACTATGACAAAACTACCAAAACCTAGCATTGATACGGGTATGGGGCTTGAGCGTGTAAGTGCTATTAAAGAAGGTAAATTTAGCAATTTTGATAGCTCATTATTTATGCCAATAATTGAAAAAATCGCAAGTTTAGCAAACTTAAAATATGAATATAAAAGTGGTGCTAGCTTTAGAGTAATTGCTGATCATATTCGTTCAGCTACATTCTTACTAGCTCAAGGCGTAACATTTGACAAAGAAGGGCGTGGATATGTTTTACGCCGTATCGTAAGAAGAGCTTTAAGACACGGATATTTATTAGGATTTAAAAGTGCATTTATGTATAAATTAGTAGATATTGTTTGTGAATTAATGGGAGAGCATTATACATATTTAAACGAGAAAAAATCTTTTGTAAAAGAGCAATTATTAAGCGAAGAAGAGAGATTTTTAAATACTATTGAAAAAGGTATGCAAATCTTTAATGATGAATTAAACAATACTAAAGATATTTTTAGTGGAGAAGTTGCGTTTAAATTATATGATACTTATGGCTTTCCACTTGATTTAACTCTTGATATGTTAAGAGAAAAAAATCTTAAAATTGATGAAGACAAATTCAATGAACTAATGGCTAAGCAAAGAGAATTAGCTAAAGCAAATTGGAAAGGTAGTGGGGATAAAGCAACTCACGGAGATTTTAAAGAATTATTAGATAAATTCGGTCTAAATGAGTTCGTTGGATATGAAAACACTGAAATTAAAGCAAAATTATTAGCTGCTTTAGATGAAGAATTTAAAATTGGAATTAAAAGCAAAAAAGCTTGGCTAATGTTTGATAAAACTCCACTTTATGCAACAAGTGGTGGGCAAAATTACGATTTAGGTAGTATTTATAAAAATGATAAATTAGTTGCAAATGTGCTTGAAGTTGAGAAATTTTTTGATATTAATTTAGCTTTAGTTGAAATTCTAGGTGATTTTAATGTAAATGATGAATTATTAATCAAAATTGATACCGAAAGAAGAGCAGAAATCGCAAGACATCATAGTGCTACTCACTTGCTTCATTATGCATTAAGAAAGGTTTTAGGAGAAAATGCAACTCAAGCAGGTTCATTTGTAGATTACAATAGAATTAGATTTGATTTTAATTTTACCCGTGCATTAAACGAAGATGAGCTAAAGCAAATTAGTGATATTGTAAATGATATGATTTATAAAGCTACAAATTCAAATATTCAAATAACTGATATTGAAAGTGCAAAAAAATGCGGTGCAATGGCGCTTTTTGATACAAAATATGGCGATAAAGTAAGGGTATTAACTTTAGGAGATAGTATTGAGCTTTGTGGTGGAACTCATGTTAGCAATACTTCAGTAATTGGCGATTTTATAATATTAAAAGAAAGCGGAGTAAGTGCTGGTGTTAGAAGAATTGAAGCAATAGCAAGTAAGGCTGCTAAAGAATACTCAAGGAATTTGATTGCGGAATTTGAAAATATCAAAAAAAGTCTAAAAACAAATGATATTTTAAAGAGTTTTGAGAATTTAAAAAATGAAATAAAAGAACTAAAAGACGCTTTAAAAAATGGTGCTAATAATTTAAATAGTGAGATTATTAACGGCATTAATGTTTGCGTTAGTGAATATAACGGGCTTGATATTAAAGCTAGTATAGATGAGTTTAAAAATAAATTTGATAAAGCTGTCATTGTTTTAATCGCTTGCAAAGACGATAAAGTAAGCATTGCGGTTGGCTCAAAAAATACTAGCGTTAAAGCAGGAAATTTAGCTAAGATTGTAGCTCAATTTTTAGGCGGAAATGGCGGCGGTAGAGATGATTTTGCTACTGCTGGTGCAAAAGATATTAGTAAAATCAACGAAGCTTTAGCTTTAGCAAAAGATGAAATCAAGAAGGTAATATGCTAGGGCTTGATAGCTTAGTTTTACCTTATATACATTTATTAGCCGGTATTTGCTTTATTGGTCTTCATTTAGGCATTAGAGCAAATGCTGGTTTTTATTTATGTGAAGATGAAGAGAATTTACAAAAAGCACTAAGGATATTAAAAAAGCAGCTTTATGCGTTTTTTGTTTTAATGGCTGTTATGGCTTTTAGTGCTATATATGTAATGATTAATAATAGTTCTGACCCATTGTTTAATACTTTAGCATCTACGCAATGGTCGCTTTATGCTTTTGCTACTTTAAATTTATTATATATTTATTATCAATTTATTTTATGTGAGAAAGAAAAAGAAAATAAATTATTGGTTTGTAATGAAAAAATAGCTTTAATTGTTTATTATTTTATCCCGTTAAATATTTTGATTTCTTGTATTGGTGTGCTATTTGCTTTACTCATTAGCACTATGATTTAAGGAGATTTTTTGAAATACATTATTTATTTTATAGCTGTTTGTGGAATTTTAGGCTGTGTTGTTTTAGGATATTTTTTAAATGTTGTTGAAAATAAAGATATTGATTATAAGGAATTTGATTTAGACCTTACAACTCAATTTTATGATAGAAATGGCACTTTACTTGCAAATGTTTTTAACGAAAATAGAGCTTATGCTAGATTTGAAGAAATTCCACCAAGACTAATTGAAGCATTAATTGCCATTGAAGATACGAGTTTTTTTGAACACGAAGGAATTAATATTGATGCTATTTTTAGAGCAATTATTAAAGATATTCAAAAAGGTCGCTTAGCAGAAGGTGCTTCAACTCTTACTCAACAACTTGTGAAAAATCATTATTTAACAAGTGAAAAAAGTATTAAAAGAAAAATAAATGAAGCAATAATTAGTTATGAAATTGAAAAAAATCTAACAAAAGAACAAATATTAGAAAGATATTTAAACTTTATATTTTTAGGGCATGGATATTATGGGATTAAAACAGCTGCTGCTGGGTATTTTCATAAGGAATTAAACGAACTTAGCCTTAAAGAAATGGCTATGCTAGTTGGCTTACCAAAAGCTCCTAGCACATATGATCCTACAAAAAGAATTGATTTATCGCTTTCAAGAGCTAATGCAGTTTTAAAAAGAATGTATGATTTAGGCTGGATTAGTGAAGCTGAATATAAACAAAATGTAGCTTTAAAACCAATTGTTTATGATGAGAGTTTAACTCAAAATAAAGCTCCTTATGTAATAGATGAAGCTATTAGACAATTACAAGCTATGGGAATTGAAGACATTAAAACAGGTGGTTATAGAGTTGAACTTAGTGTTGATTTGAATACTCAAAAAATAGCTGAAGAAGCTATTAAGTTTGGATATGATGAACTTATTAAAAGAGATAAAGATATAGATTTAAACCAAATCAATGGAGCTATGATAGTTACAGAGCCTAGTAGTGGGGATATTTTAGCTTTAGTTGGTGGGGTTGATTATTATAAAAGTAATTTTAATCGTGCTACTATGAGTAATCGTCAAGTGGGTTCAAGCTTTAAGCCATTTGTATATCTTACAGCTTTAAATCTTGGCTATTCACCTGCTAGCGAGATTGCTGATATTGCAAGAGTATTTGAAACTCGTGATGCACAGGGTAAGAAAATGATTTGGAAGCCTAAAAATTATGGAAAAGATTTTAATGGTTTAATCACTCTTAAAGAAGCACTTACAAAAAGTAGAAACCTAGCTACAATTAACTTATTACTTGATACTAGCCTTAGTTTTGTTCATCAAACAATTACTAAATTTGGTTTTACAAATGTTCCACAAGATTTATCAATAGGATTAGGTTCTTTTGGGGTTAGTCCTTATAATTACGCTGAACTTTATAGCATTATTTCAAATTATGGAACAAAACAACCTATTAGATTGATTACAAAAGTTACTGATAAATTTGGTAATGAAATTGAGTTAAAAACCAAAGAAGCAGAAGAATTTGTAAAACCTGAACAAGCTTATTTAATGATTGATATGATGAAAAATGTTGTTGCAGCCGGAACTGGTGGTGCAGCAAGAATTGCAGGACTTGAAGTAGCTGGAAAAACAGGGACATCAAATAAAAGTATAGATGCTTGGTTTGTAGGTTTTACGCCTAGTATTCAAGTAATAACTTGGTATGGTAATGATAATAATAAGCCTATGAAATATTATGAAGGTGGTGCTAGAACGGCTGCTCCTGTATTTAGATATTTTATGCAAAAATATTTAGCAGAAAATCCAAATATTAAAAGAACTTTTGATATACCAAAAGGCGTTTATAAAAGAGTGATTGATGGTAAAACTTGGTTTTATACAGATAAGTCACCTTTACCAAAAGCAAGTAGAAATGACATATTAAAACAACAAGAAGAAGATGGATTAATGTTTTAAGGAGATTAAATGAATATTTATAATAAACATATAAGAAGTTGCTTAAAAAGAAAGCATGAATTTTTATCATTATTTGAACCAAAGCCAAAGGATATAAATCCTTGGGCTTTTATAAGAGCATATAATGAAATAGAAACTATTAATATTACCTTAAATACAATAGTTGGGGGGGGGTATTACAAGAGGAATTCTAGGCTATCACTTAGATGAATTTGGTAAAGACGATGGAACTAGTGAAGTAATTAAACAATTTTGTAAAAATAATCCAAATTTTACTCCTTTAGAGTATCCTTACAAAGTAATTCCTGCAGGGAAAGAAAAATATAAACAAAAAATATCAAAAGAATTTAGACTTGATACTTATTATAATTTTGTGCTTAATAAAATTCCACTTAATAATTGGTTGATTAAAATTGATTGTGACCATATTTATAATGAGATTGCATTAAGTAAAGCCTTGTTACAGCCAAAAAACATTATTGATAGTATTTATTTGCCTGCTCTTAATATGCATTATAGTGATGGTAAATTATATTTTTTAAAGAATTTTTATAAAGTAGGAGATGATCATTGGGTATTAAACAAAGATAAGTATACCCATTTTTATATGGATTATAATCAAGGTTATGAGTCTTTGTATTCTTTAAATAAATGGAAAAAAGCAGAAAATATAATAAGTCTTCATTTTCCGTTAATGAAAAAATCTCGTATTCATTTAGCAACTAAAGATAATTTAATTCCTTATGATGAATTTGATTTTTCACAATTAAAAATGACAGAGATTGATAAAGAATTTATTTTAAACAAAGAAAAAATTTTAAGTTATTTTAATTCCTAAGTATTTTAAATTCTAATTCAATTTAAAATCTAGGATTTAATTATATATTACTATCAAATATATAGCTATATTTTATAAAGTTGAAATATTAAATTATTCACTTATTTTAAACTTTTATAATTTTTAAGAAAATATATCAAAATAGTAGCAAAACTAGGGATTAAAAATGCAAAATTTAAAAAAGTTAAAAAACTAATATAATCAATTCCGTATCCATATTTTATAAATTTTATATCAGGCGGGAATATAAATGCTATAAAAATTAAAAAACAAATGGCTAAAAGCCTAAAAATTAAAGATTTTTTATTTAATTTTATATTAAGATTTGTAGAATTTATATTAAAAATCATAATAATAACATATAAAATAAATATTAATATTATATAAAATACCCCAAAAAATACAAGTAAAACAAATAAAGGTATCAAAAATAAACCAGCATAAAATAACCAAGATTTGCAAGAATTTGCCTTATAAATAAGACTTAAAAATAATATGCTAAAAAATGGTAGTATCAATATATCTATAAAATATGCTTGAAAAGTAAAAATACTTTTAATTACTCCCATTTTAAACATTAAAAAACCAAAAAATATATAAGAGCTTAAAATTAAAAGTAAAATGCCCCAAAATTTAAAAAAATCTGCTGTGCTTAAACTTACATTATAATTTAATAAAAATATATTTAAAAGAGTTTTTAAAAATATATTTTTAAACATTTTTATCCTTTAGATTTGATATTTGTTATTAAATTGATATATAAAATATATGTTAATATGATATTAATTTACAAAATATCTTTAATAATTGAGCTAATTTCTATAAAGCCATCAACTTCTCTTAAAAACAAATACTCATTTGAAGGTTGTTTTAGTGCTAAATAATTTTTACCTAAAACTTCATTACAATATAAATAACTAGCAAAACTCCCACTCCCACAAGCGCTCTCATAAAATAAAGTCTTAATATCTCTTACCCAGACAATAGGCTCAAGACAATCATCTTGTAAATACATAAAAGCACTTGCTTTTTTGTCTAAAAAATCATTATCTTTTAAATATGAATATGCAAATTCTTTTAAATTAATTTTAGATAAATCTAATTTTTTCGTATAAATAATATGAAAAATATCTCCTAAATCTACATAATATATATCATCATCAAGCTTATTTAATTTATATTCATTTTTAAATCTTAAATAAAAAAAAATATCTTCTTTATATAGTTTTTGAATATTATTATCTTTTATAAAATCACTATTACTAATACCGCATAAATAATCTTTATCATTTAGTTTAATTGTTGTAGTTTTTAAATTATTAGTATCTAAAAAATACTTTCCCGCACATCTTAAAGCATTAAAACAAATCTCTCCACCTGCCATTTTTAATTCATAATCTTGCACAAAGCCAACTTGTTCAACATCTTTATGCTTAGCTAAAATCTCATTATTTATACTTTTAAAATCTAAGTTATTAATGCCAATAACCAAAGCTGTAGTATTTCCCGCTGGATAATATAAATTATATTTATACATTTTTTACTCCTTTAATTTTCTTTATCTTAAACAAGCTTAGTTAAAATGGCGTAAGAGTATGGTGGATAATCGCTTTTAATTAAGAGGAAAGTCCGGGCTGCAATAAGATGAGGTTCCATCTAACAGATGGCTAGAGCAATCTAAGGGAAAGTGTAACAGAAAATAAACTTCCTAATTTTAGGTAAAGGTGAAACGGCGGGGTAAGGGCCCACCAGTGATTATGCGAGTAAAAGCAATTCAGCTTATAAACCCAACCTGCAGCAAGAAGGGGTGGTTTTTATCTTATATTTTAAACCCTTCGCTAGAGTGCTATTGTGAAATAGTAAGTAGATAAATGATTATCCAAGACAAAACCCGGCTTATAGCCATACTCTTTTAAGGATTAGGATGCAAATTAGAGTTTATTATGAAGATACTGATTGTATGGGGATTGTCTATCATACAAATTATTTAAAATATTGTGAAAGAGCTAGGAGCGAATGGTTTTTCGCTAATGAGGGAAAAGATTTATTAAAAGAAAATCCTTTTGCATTAAGAGAAATTAAGGCTATTTATAAAGCACCTGCTAAATTAGGAGATATTTTAGAAGTTAAAAATATTCTTGTAGGATTTGATAAATATTGTTTAGAATTAAAGCAAATAATTTATAAAGATGATAAAGCTATTTTTGAAGCTTTTATAAAATTAGTTCATATAAAAGATGGCAAACTATCCCCAATTAGCGAAGAATTAAAAGAATATTTGAGTAAATAATTTATATAAATTCTTTAAAATTTTCGTGATTAGCTAATATTAGTCTTTTATCATTTAAAGCTAGAAGTTTTTTGCTAAAGCCGTTTTTGCTAAAAAGTATAAAATAATCAGGCTCAAACCCTAAATATCTAGCCTTTTGAATGAGTTTTGAATACGAGCTAATACACATTTTTTTGCCATTAAATTTCACTTCGCCCAATAAAGATATTTCGTAATTATCATAAAAAATATCACATTCATAATCTTTGCCCCAAATACTCTTAATGCCTTTTATATTAAATCTCTTCTCGCACCACTCACAAGCAATTTGCTCGTAAATAAACGACTGATATTCATAAAATTTCTCATTAATTAATTTTAAGGCTAATTCTTTATCTTTTAAAATGATTTTTTCCATTGCTTTTAAAAAATAAAAATAAAATCTAGTGTAATTAGAATTAAAAATAACTTTATTTTGTGGATAAAATCTCTTAAAACTCAATAAATCATTATTTAATTCAAGTCTTAAAAAACCACGATTAATCAAGGAATGAAAGCTATTTCTAGCTTTAAATCTTGAGCCGTATTTGTTGATAGAAAACTCCAAGCGAGATTTTCTAGCGTAGTGAATTAGTGCCTTGCATTCGCTTTCATTTATTTCAAATTCGTAAGGATTATATGTATTTACTAGCTCGTTTATATAATAATTAATATCATTTAAACTAGGTTTAAAACTCTTATCTCCAAACACAGAATAAAAGTCTAACGCTTCGTCTAAATAAAAATGCGGATATCTTTTAATAAAGTCTAAAAATTCTATAACTACCCCTTAATTTTTTTGTGCTAATTTTACTTTAATTATTTTTACAAAGGGCAAAAATGCAAATTAGTGAGCTAAAAAGCGACATAATTTTAGATGAAAATACAAAATATTTTGATTACACAGCAAGTGCTTTAGCACTAAAATCAATTGAATTAAAAATGCAAAATATTTTAAAAACATACGCCAACACTCATTCAGATAGTGCAAAAAATTCAAAAATAACAAGTAAATACTATAAAGACGCAAAAAGCTATATCAAAAAAAGCTTAGGATTAAATTCTAATTATAGCTTGATTGCTTGTGGGAGCGGCTCAACTGCGGCTATTAAAAAATTTCAAGAATTACTAGGAATATACGTTCCACCGCTTATTAAACAGCGTTATTTTAATGATATTGCTAAAAATACTTTGCCTTTAGTAATTGTTAGTGCTATTGAACACCATTCAAATGAGCTTAGTTTTAAAGAAGGTTTATGCGAGTGCATTAGGCTAAATCATAGGGATTTTAATAGTGATTTATACGAGCTTGAAAGAATTTGCAAAAAGAACGCTAATAGAAAAATAATAATGAGTTTTAATGCCGTTAGCAATATCACAGGAGTTAGAGCAAACCTTACAAAAATCAGCGAAATTGCGAAAAAATATAAAGCGATTTTAGCAATTGATGCAAGTTCGGCTATACCTTATGAAAATATTGAAATTCCGTTTGATGCTTTGTTTTTTTCAGGACATAAAATGCTAGGTGGAGTTGGCACGAGTGGATTTTTAGCTATTAAAAATGAGCTTATTGGCAAAATTCCTACATTTGCAGCTGGTGGGACGGTTGGCTATGTTAGTAGGAGTAATTATGAGTTTTTAGACGATGCTGAAAGCCTTGAAGAGGGTGGAACTCCTGCGATTTTACAAGTTATTAAAAGTGAATTAGCTTTTAGACTTAGAGATGAAATAGGGCTTGGAGTGATTAAAGAAAAGGAAAATATCTTAAAAGAATATTTTTTAAACGCAATTAAAAAAGTGCAATTTAAATACAAAATCACACTATACGCTGCAAATATTAAGGATAGATTGCCTATATTTTCACTAAATTCTACAGGCGTTAGCCCTTATGATTTAGCTAGGGTCTTAAGCGATGATTATGGGATAGAAACTCGTGCTGGGTGTGCTTGTGCTGGTCCTTATGCGCATGATTTATTAAATTATGTGGATAATCAAAATTTCAATGCTAAGCCTGGATTTTTAAGAATAAGTTTGCATTATACTCACGAATTAAGCGATATTGATTATTTGATTAACGCACTTTGCAAAAGCATAGAAAAGCTAAATAAGAATTTAAAATAAGGAATATTTATTAGCAAAGTAATTATGAATTTAAAAGGACTTGGTGCTTTAAGTATTCCAAGAGTGTTTTTTAATATGCAATTAATTTCAAAATTAAATGCTTTAAAAAAGTTAAAAAATGATGAGATTTTACATATAAAAAATAGATTGAATTATTACAATAAAATTAATGATTTTTTTGAGCTAAAAAAGATAGAAAATGTAGAGCATTCTAAATTAGGCGAAAACTTATTAAAAAATACTTCATATTCTTTTGATTTTTACAAGGTTAGCAAATATTTTCATAAAGATTTAAAGATAAATAAATTCTTTTATGATTGTTCTAGCGAGTTTTTAAATACCATAACAAAATCAAGACCAATTGATAGTAAAAATGTGATTTTAAAGCTTGATAGCAGAAGACATTTTTGTTTTTTAAATGATAAAAATGATTTTAAAGATAAAGTGGATTTGGCTGTTTTTAGGGGTGCTTGTGTTCAGCAAAATAGAATAGATTTTATTAATAAATTTAAAGATTGTAAAAGACTAAATCTAGGTAATGTAAATAAGAAAAATAGGTCAGGTTATTTAAGCAAGGAAGAGCAGCTTAAATATAAATTTATAATCTCTCTTGAAGGTTGGGATGTTGCTACAAATCTTAAATGGATAATGAGTTCAAATTCTATCGCAATTACTCCAAGATTAAAATATGAAACTTGGTTTATGGAAGGAAAATTAATTCCTAACGAGCATTTTTTATTAATTAAAGATGATTTTAGCGACATTTTAGATGTAATGGATAATGCTTTAACTAATGATAAATTAGTAAAAAAAATTATTAAAAATCAAAATGAATATATACAACAATTTTTAAATCCTAATATAGAAGAGTTGCTTGGTATTTTGGTTTTAGCGAAGTATTTTTATTATTCAAATCAAATTAAATTAGATAATTTTGTAATTGAATTATTTGATGGAATTTAAAATATATAAATTTTATTTTAAACTCTATTAATATTTAATATGAATTAAAGTAAAAATAATTTAATATTTATTAAATATTTTTAAAGGAGGGTTTATGAGAAAGATTGTATTTTTAGGTGCTGGGTATGCAAATTTAAGTCTAATTAAAAAGATAAAAAAGAAAAATCTAAGAAAAGCAGAATTTATACTAATAAACAATAATTCTTATCATTATAAAACGACAGAACTACATAAAATTGCAGCAAGAGAAAGCGAAAAAGACATAGTAATAAATCTAAAAAGCATACTGCCTAAAGATATAACCTTAATTTGCGATAATGTAAAAAGTATTGAAAATGACAAGGTTATTTGTGAGAATGCAAATTATGATTATGATGAGCTTTATGTTGGGCTTGGTGCGAGTGTAAATACTTTTGGCATTGCTGGACTTGATGAATGCTTAAATATTATAAATTATAAAAACGCTTTAAAAACTGCTGAAACACTTTATAAAAATCTTGAGCTTTATGAGAATAAAAATGTAATTATTTGTGGTGCGGGGCTTAGCGGGGTAGAGCTTTGTGGCTCAATCGCTACAACTTGCAAAAATCTAGGAATTAGCATTAATTTATATTTGGTTGAAGCAATGGATGAGATTTTGCCTGTTTATACTAAAGATTTAGCTAAAAAAGCTAGAAATTATTTAGAAAATCTAGGCGTAAAAGTTCTAAGCTCTCATAAAATAATCAAAAAAGTTGATGATAAATTATTTTTAAACGATGAAAATAATTATATAAAAGCAAAAACTATAATTTTTACAGCTGGCGTTAAGGGTAGCGAAGTAATTGCAAATAGTGGCTTTAATCACAAAAATAATAGAGTTTTAGTAAATGAATATTTAATGGCACCTAATTTTGATAATTGTTATGTTTTAGGAGATTTAGCGATTGTTTCAAATTTTGCACCTACTGCACAAATTGCTTGTAAGCAAGGAAAATACCTAGCAAAAAGACTAAATGCAAGACTTGAAGGAATTGAGTTTAACGAACCTTTTAAATACAATGATAAAGGTAGCATTTGCTCGGTTGGAAAAGACTATGCAATAGGCGTTATTTTAGGTAAAACTTATAGTGGTTTTATGGCAAAAAGTCTTAAAAAATTAACCGAAATAGAATGGAGTGAAACTCTAAAGTAAAACATTAAAACAATTTTAAGAATTTGAAATTCTCATTTCAAATTCTTAAATCTCAAAATCTCTTTTATACTATTTATTACATAATTTATCTCATCGTTATTGATTACATAAGGTGGCATAAAATAAATCGTATTGCCAAGTGGTCTTAAAAGCAACCCATATTCAAGTGCTTTTAGATACACTTCAAGCCCAAATCTAGGATTAAAATGCTCTATATCAAATGCAAACACCATTCCTTGATGCCTAACATTTCGCACACTTTTAAATTCAGCAAATCCTTGCCAAAGTGAGTTTATATACTCGCTTTTAATTTTATTTTGATTTATAACATTATCTTTAGTAAATATATCCAAAGTTGCATTCGCAGCAGCACAAGCAAGTGCATTTCCTGTATAGCTATGCGAATGCAAAAACGCCTTGTATTCGCTATATGGAGCATAAAATTCATTATAAATTTCATCATTTGTAATTACTACACTAATTGGTAAATACCCACCGCTAAGCCCTTTGCTAAGGCATAAAAAATCAGGCACAATTTCACACTGCTCTAAAGCAAACATAGTCCCGCTTCTTCCAAATCCAACGGCAATTTCATCAAAAATTATATCAATATCATAAGATTTTGCTAACCAACAAGCCTTTTTGATAAACTTAGCTGAATACATATTCATTGAACCTGCACACTGAATTAAAGGCTCAAGGATAAAGGCATTTATGTTTTTATGCTCTTTTTCAAGTAATTTTTCAAGCTCTTTTAATTCATTTTCATAATCTAGCCCACTTGGTGCAGGGGTGTTTAAGCATTCAAGCAAAAGTGGTTTATAAGTCTTTTTATAAAGTTCAACATCGCTTACGCTTAGTGCAGCTATCGTTTCTCCGTGGTAAGAATTACTAAGTGATAAAAATTTGCTTTTTAATTTTCCTTGCAAAAGATTTTTATGAAAACTCATCTTAAGTGCTACTTCAACAGCACTTGAGCCATTATCAGCATAAAAGCATTTATTAAGCTTAGTCGGTAGTAAATCAGTAAGCCTTTTTGATAATCTTATAATGCTTTCGTGAGAAAATCCAGCCATTATGATATGCTCTAAGGTGTTTAATTGCTCGTGAATTTTACTATTTATATAATCATTGCTATGTCCGAAAAGATTTACCCACCAAGAGCTAACGCAATCAATATATGATTTATCATTAAAATCATATAAATACACACCTTTTGCCCTTTTTATAGGGATTAATGGCACAAATTCGTGCTCTTTCATTTGTGTGCAAGGGTGCCAAATATGTGCTAAATCAAGTTTTACTAATTCTTCTTGCATTTATAACTCCTTTATAAATTTTAATTAAAATTATTATAAAGGATAAAAATGCAAAACTTATTAAATGAATTAAAAAAAGAAAATAATTTTAGAGAACTAAAAAGATTTAAAAATGATGGTAAATTTGTGATTTTTAATGATAAAAGACTGCTTAATTTTGCTAGTAATGATTATTTAGGAATTGCAAGTAGCGGTGAGCTTGAACGAGAATTTTTAAACACTTACAAAAATCAAAGCCTAAGTTCAAGTGCTAGTAGAAGTCTTGGTGGCGGTGGAGATGAATACTTTTTGTTTGAAGAATACTTATCGTCTTTATATAAAAATGAAGCGCTTTTATTTAGCAGTGGGTTTTTACTAAATTATAGTTGTTTAAGTGCTTTAGCTACTTTAAAAAATACGCTTTTTTTAGCTGATAAAAAAGTTCATGCAAGTATCATTGATGGCATAAAGCATTCTAATTTTAAACGCTTTAAACACAATGATATAAATGATTTAGAAAAATTATTGCAAACGAATTTAAGTTATGAAAAAATCATAATAATTTGCGAGAGTTTATATAGTATGGATGCAGATTTTGCACCACTTGATAAGCTTTTAGAGCTTAAGAAAAAATATAAAAATATTATGCTTTATGTTGATGAAGCACATAGTATTGGCTCACTCGGCATTAATGGGCTTGGACTTGGATACTTAAAAGACATTGATTTTTTAGTTCTTACATTTGGTAAAAGCATTGCTAGTATGGGTGCTGCGATGATTTGCTCAAAAGAAGCAAAAGATTTTTTTATAAACAAGGCTAGGGGGCTAATTTATTCAACCGCTTTACCGCCTATTAATGTAGCTTATTCGCATTTTGTGTTTTCAAAATTAGCTAATTTTGATAAATTAAGAGAGCATTTACAAAATCTTAGCTCATATTTAAATGAATTGCTAAAAGATAAAATAAAGGGCGTTAGTTATATAAAAATGATAGTTTTAGGAGATAATGAAAAAGCTAATTTTTACTCGGCAAAACTTATGCAAAAAGGCTTTTTTGCTCCAAGTATAAAAACTCCAACCGTGGCTGCTAAAGATACAGGAATAAGACTATCAATAAATGCTAGTATGGATTTTAGCGATTTAGATAATTTTGCTAAGGCTTTTTATGAAATTTGAGTTTTTACATAAAAATAATTCTAGTGATTTAGTGCTATTTTTTGGTGGTTTTGGCTTTTTACCGAGTGCTTATAATTTAGCTTCTAAAAATGATGTTTTAATGGTTTATGATTATTTGGAATTTGATTTAGGATTTTTAGAGATTTGTAAAACTTATAAAAGCATTAAACTAATCGCTTTTTCAATGGGTGTTATGGTGTCTTGCAAGTGCGATTTAAGTTCGCTTAATATCGTGCAAAAAATAGCGATAAATGGCACTATAAAAGGTATTGATGATGAGTTTGGAATTAGCGAAAAGCTTTTTAAAATTACGGCTAAAAGATTTGATAAAGAAAGCTTTTTAAATAATTGTGGCGGGATAAATAAGGCATTTAATCAAAATCCTAAAGATGAGCTTTTAAGTATTATAGAAATTTCTAAAAAGCCTTGTATTTGGCAAGATTATGATTTGGCATACTCATCAAATGATGATAAAATTTTCCCACAAAATGCACTTTTAAAAAGCTTTAAAAATATTAATAAAATCAATGCTTCTCATTTTTGCTTTGATGAGTTTTTAAGCTGGGATGAAATATGAAAAGTTTTTTAAGAGCAAAAGATACTTATTTTAAAAATGCTATCGTGCAAAATGATATGAGAGAAGTTTTGCTTAGCGAAATAAATGGGCGTTTTGATAGGGTGCTTGAGCTTGGCTCAAATAGGGGTGAGTTTAGCAAAATGGTAGCTAAAAAGATAGAATTTAGTGAGTTTTATTGCGTGGATATTAATGATTTTAGCTGTGATTATGGCAAGGAATTTATTTTCGTAAAGCACGATTTAAGAGATTTTGAAAACTCATTTTTAGCTAAAATGGATTTTGATTTAGTTATCTCAAATGCGTGTTTTCAGTGGCTTGATTTAGCAAAATTAATAAATGAAATTTCTAAATCAAATTCTAAGCTAATTTTTAGCACTTTTGGAGTGAATAATCTTTGGCAAATTAATGAGCATTTTGGCGTAGGGCTTGAGTATTTAAATATTAATGAAATAGAGCAGATTTTAAAGCCGTATTATAAAAATATAAAGATTTTTGAGAAAGATTATGAGCTAAATTTTAGCTCAAGTATTGAGCTTTTTAGGCATTTAAAGCTTAGTGGAGTAAATGCCTTTAGCGGGGTATTTTTAGGTAAAAATGATTTAAAAATCTTTAATGATAAATATCACAATACCTTAAACTACCACGCCATTTTCGTTAGTGCTAGCAAATGATTTACTCAAGTTCTAAATTCATTTAGTTTTGAGTTTAATTTTTCTGTAATGTTACTAAGATGATTTGCTGCTCCTGCTATTTCTTCTACGCTTCTTGCGTTTTCGTGAGTTATTTGATTTATATTATCCATACCTAGCAATATATCATCCATTGCTTTGCTAGTATTTATGTAATCATTTACCGTGTTATTAGATATTTCAATAACCATATTCATAGCATTATTCATATCTTTCATAATTTTTTGTGTATCTTCAGAAAGATGGGTTAAATCGCTAATTTGTTTAGCATTTATACTCATTTGCTCGCTTGCATCTTTAATACCTTGAACTATAACGCTTATTGTTGCATTTATTTCACTAAGGCTTTTTTGAGTTCTTTCTGCTAGGCTTCTTACTTCATCAGCTACTACGGCAAATCCTCTACCATGCTCTCCTGCTCTTGCAGCTTCTATTGCAGCATTTAGTGCAAGTAAGTTAGTCTGGTCTGCTACATCGTTAATTATTTCTAAAATAGATTTAACATTATCAGCATCGTGGCTAAGTTTGATAATTTTATCTGATACTTCTGATTCTAAATTTGCACTTTGAATAATTTTTGTATTTAATTCTGAAATAGATTTATTTACATTATTAATGTATGTAATTGCATCAACTAATTTTTCTTTACCATTACTAGCAGCATTTACACCACTATCTAATGCTTGTTTTGTAGTATCGCCTTTATTTGCTATATTTTCAACAATATTAGCACTTTGCTCAACACTTTGACCTGTATTTAAAGAACTTTGAGAAAGCTCATTTGCTACACTAGCATTTTCGCTACTTATATTTTTAGCATCTACGATTAATAATCTAACTTTTTCTATAAAATCATTAATGGCTTTACTTGTTGCTGCTATTTCATCTTTACCATTTACAGGTAATTTTTGAGTTAAATCTCCATCTCCACTACTTAATTCAGTAGCTCTACTTGTAAGATAATTAAGTGGTTTAGATATTTGAAATAATACAAAGAAAATTAATATAGCAAGTATTATTATCCCAATAATTACTGCGTATGTTATGAATTTAATTCCAAAACTACTGATTTTATCATTCATACCTTTATTGATTGTATTGATTTTTTGCATACTTTCACTTAAGCTTATGCTACAAGCATAGATAATTCCCATACCTGTATCTTTTTGAGCGTATATTAAAACTTCTTTTTCTTTATCTAAAGCTTTATCAAAAAAAGTTGTCCTAACAAAACCACCATCTTTATCTTGAGCAGCTTTAATAATATCTCTTATGTAATAATCTCCATTTTTTCCTTGAGCATCATAGTTGTTTTTGCCTATTCTATCTTGGATATAATGAACTAGATAATTTCCCTTTTCATCCATAGCAAAAAAATTTACTAATTTATTATGCAAATCCATATCTTTTAAATAAATCAGCGTATTTTGGTAAGCTTCGTTTTTACCCAAACCTTTTGAAATCGCTTCTGTATAAATATTATCAGTTATATGATTTATAGCATAAATAATACTTTTAGCAGTGTTTTGTGCATCATCTAAGACTAATTTTTCAATAGATACATCAGTATCATCGCTAATTGATTTCATCGCACTATTTGATAAATAAATCATACTAGAGCATAAAATCACTAAAGACACAGCAATTATAATTGCTAATTTTTGAGATATTTTCATTTTACTCTCCTAATAATTTTTATTACAATGAAAATATTATCAAAAAATTAATTTTTTATTCTTAAGACTTTATATATCTATACAATAGTAGTTAAATATGTGTCAATGGGGGGGGGGTATCTTAAATTGTAATATGTATGAATAATGTCATTTATTAAAATTTTAATAAATAAATAAATTTTTAATATTAAAAAGTAAGCAAAAAATGCTTACTTTATTTACTCAAGTTCTAAATTCATTTAGTTTTGAGTTTAATTTTTCTGTAATGTTGCTAAGATGATTTGCTGCTCCTGCTATTTCTTCTACGCTTCTTGCGTTTTCGTGAGTTATTTTATTGATATTATTAACTCCTGATAATATATCATCCATAACCTTGCTAGTGATTATATAATCATCTACGGTTTGATTTGAAATTCCTATTACATTATTCATAGCTTCATTCATATCGTTCATAGTTTTTTGAGTATTATCAGCTAATTTTGTCAGTTCCCCAATGCTTTTTGCATTTAGGCTCATTTGACCACTTGCATCTTCTATACCTTGTGTTATAACACTTATTGTTGCGTTAATTTCTACTAATGAATGCTGGGTTCTTTCTGCTAATTTTCTTACTTCATCAGCTACTACGGCAAACCCACGCCCATGCTCTCCTGCTCTTGCTGCTTCAATTGCAGCGTTTAGTGCAAGTAGATTGGTTTGGTCTGCTACATCATTTATCATTTCTAAAATAGATTTAACATTATCAGCATCTTGACTAAGTCTTACTATCTTATCTGATACTTCAGCTTCTAAATTCGCACTTTGCATAATTTTTGTATTTAATTCTGAAATAGATTTATTTACATCATTTATATATTTTAGAGCATTTACTAATTGGTTTTTACCATCTTCTGCAGCTTTAACTCCGATTGCTAGAGTAGAGTTTGCACTATCTCCTTTATTAGCTACATCTCTTACTATCACTGAGCTTTGCTCAACACTTTGACCTGTATTTAAAGAACTTTGAGAAAGCTCATTTGCCACACTAGCATTTTCGCTACTTATATTTTTAGCATCTACTATTAATAATCTAACTTTTTCTATAAAATCATTAATGGCTTTACTTGTTGCTGCTATTTCATCTTTACCATTTATAGGAAGTTTTTGAGTTAAATCTCCATCTCCACTACTTAATTCAGTAGCTCTACTTGTAAGATAATTAAGTGGTTTAGAGATTTGAAATAATACAAAGAAAATTAATATAGCAAGTATTATTATCCCGATAATTACTGCGTATGTTATGAATTTAATTCCAAATTCATTTATGTGAGAGTTCATATCATCGTTAATTTTTTGAATTTCTTTCATACTTTCATCTAAATCTACTATACAAGCATAAATTATCCCCATACCTATATCTTTTTGAGCGTATATTAATACATTTTTTTTAGTATTAGTTTTTGGGTCAATATATGTGGTTTTTACATATCCACCATCTGGATTTTCTGATGATTTTATTAAATCTTGAATAAAGTATTTGCCATTGATATCTGTATCATTATAATGGTTGTTTCCAACGCTTTCTTTTAATTTATGGACAATATAAGTTCCATCTTCATCCATTGCGAAAAAATTCACTAATTTATTATGTAAATCCATATTGCTTAAGTATTTTATGGTGTTATTGTATGATACTTCTTTACTAATGCCTTTACTTTTTAAATCTAAATATAACTGGTCTGTCATATGATTTACACTATATACAACGCTTTGAGCAGTTTTTAAAGCATCGTCTAAGACTAATTTTTCAATAGATACATCAGTATCATCACTAATTGATTTCATCGCACTATTTGATAAATAAATCATACTAGAGCATAAAATCACTAAAGACACAGCAATTATAATTGCTAATTTTTGAGATATTTTCATTCTCATTCTCCTATTGATAATAATTTCTAAATTAAGCTCCTTATATTAGCATAAAATTTACTTTTTATTCTTAAGCCTTTAAATATCTATCTAGCAATGCTTTAATATGTGTCAATGGGGGGGGGTATCTTAAGTTGTAACAAATAAAATAAATATTAATTTAATAGTATTTTTAATTTTTTAAAAAAAATATAAAAATTTTTATATAAATTATTTATGGAATTTGGATTAAAATTCAAATTCCATAAAATTTTTAGCAACTCTTAGCTACTTCATAGCCACTTTTTAAGATGAGTTTTACATCTTTATGTTTTTCTTCGCCTTTTGTAGTCAGATAATCTCCTAGCACGATAGCGTTTATCCCTGCTTCAAACATAGCTTTGCTAGCCTTTGATTTATAGTGGTTTTTAAGTAAAAATGATTTAAAAATCTTTAATGATAAATACCACAATACCTTAAACTACCACGCCATTTTCGTTAGTGTTAGTAATTGTTTATCTACTTAAAATATGTAAATATTCTATAGTATTATTTTGCTTTTGCACTCTATTGCTATCTGCTTTAAACCTTTGATAATCCTTGCTTATATAAGAATATTCCCCGTATTTAGAAAAGATATTTTTAATATCATCAAAACTCAATAAACCTTCATCGTTATAGCTCAAAAAAATATATTTAAAATTAGCATTTTTAATAAGCTCTTCTAATTCATCATAAACTTTAGCTTTTTTACACCAATTTGAGCGAATATAATCTCTTAGCCCAGTTTTACCTTTTGGAATAAATTCATCATATTTTGCAATGGTATTTAGTAGATGATAATTAGCTCCATATTCACGAGAATTATAAGGTGGGTCAAGGTATAAAATATCTCCTTTTATTGTCTTTATAAGTTCATTTGCATTTTTATTAAATACTAAATTGTTTTGATTTGTGGGTAAAAAATCAGCTTTTTCTATAACTAAATCCTTTAAGGCACTTTTTTTAATTTTTTTTAAAAATGCACCATAAACTGATGCTGTATTTGCTAATTTATCAGCACTTTCAAGCAAAGATGTTAGTAAAAAATAATATTCTTGATTATTAATATATGAGTTTTTAAGCCATTTTTCTATTGTTATTCTAGCAGTGTCAATTTTGGTAGCATTTTCGTTTGTGAAATATTGTCTATTTGCAAATTCTGAATAATTATCATAAATAAACCCTTTTAACGAAGTTTTTAAAATTACTTGGTTTAGCTCCTTGATAAGTAAATCTGCTCTATTTTTATCAAAGTTATTTCCAATGTAATTTTTAGCTAATACAAAGCTATAAAACTCAATATCATTTGAAATGACTTGTTTTATGTATGGCTTAAAAGTTCTTGCTACAATGCTTGTCCCACTAAATAAATCACAAAAAACGCAATCTTTTAAATCCATTTTGATAGTGTTTTTAACTTCATCAAAAATAAAGCTTGATAATTTTAATTTTGAACCTATGTAATTCACGCGAAAATTATCTCATTATTTTTAAAATTAAATTTAATATGCTTCAGAGGATAACATGTATAACCATTATATTGATTAAAATCTTGTTCATATTGTAAAAATAATTGATCGTTTTGAATGTTATAATTTGTATCTCTATACAAAATAACTGGTAAAATTTTACATGTTTTATTTACTCTTAAATAATAGCAATTTAACCAATCTACATATCTTTGCATTTGTATAAGTATGCTGTGATTTACAGCATGGGATTTTAGCTCGATAGGAATTACTATCCTTTCATTATTTACGATAACAGAGATCATTATATCTATTCTTTGCATACCAACGCCGCACCCAACTTCATTTCCAAGCCATTCTAATTCGTATGAGCATTGAAATATTTTCTCCAAAACAATATCTATATTTTGTAGTATATAAGCTTGTAAATGGGTTTCAAACTGTTTGTCGTTTAAATATTTGTTATACATTCTAGGATATATATTGATTAACTCTTGTTTTCCTGTATATTGATAACTAGTATTAGAACAAATTATACTTTGTGTCTTGCAATCAAAACTATATCCAGTCGTGTTGTTTAAAAACCAATTCTGATTTTTTTGTTTAATTAAGTTAATTAAATAATCACTTTCATATAAAGTGATCATCGTATTACCACGATTTCCCTTAAGCTTTCTATAAATTAAGCTCCATATCATTTCATCAGGTCTTTTCAATTGAGTAATATAATCTAGCGCCTCCCACTCTGTTACTCCTAATGGATACACACAATATGGTTTTATTAAACACCTTAACATAAGCGATTTACCTAGTTCACTTGATAAATATTGATTAGATCCGCCATTATCTAAAAATACTTGACTTGCAACTTGAAATACACCATAAAATTTACCTTCTCCTGTATTTTGTGATTGCTGAAGATAGAAAATCACCAAATCGCCTTCCTTTATTCTACAAAAATCAGCGATCATAGATATTACACTATTTTCTGTAGAATGATGCAGATAGGTACTTGAGTTATTATTAAAATCAATAGTTGATAAATTACCCCCAGTTCCTATAAAAAGAAATTCTAAGTGATATTTAAGTGTTCTCTCGTTAACAATCAATACATGTGTTGTCATTTTAATTTCCTATGTGTTGTAACTCTTTCACATTTACTACAAAACATAGATATTCCATTCTTATACCGTCTTACCATATTTTGATCACTATTGCAAAATTTAACTCCTTGTTCTGCCAAATCTCTTACAATAGCAGCGGATTGACTCGATATATGATTTAAATCACATATAACACAGTGCCACTGTTTATCGTCTAAAACATTAATAATATCTTGCTTTTTACTCATATATCTCTCCTAATTATTTATTTAACGGTTATTGTATAATACATATCTTATTCTTTTTTGAATACAAAAATATATTCATGTTTAAAGATGTAATAATCACTTCTAATTGCACGATATTGCCAAATAGAATTAACTCCTAATTTACCACGATTTCCTTCTATGTTTTTTACGATAATTCCTTTTAATTTTACTTTAAAGCGCTTTTTAATCTCATTCATAAGCAAAAATCCCAAAGGCTTTACTTCACTTTCTTTATAAACATCTCCTATAACTAAAGCAAAATATCTATTTTTATCTAAAAATTGCAAAGTATTTTCGCAAGTTTTTAAAAATGTTTTTATAAAGGTTTTTAAATCACTTATATTACTTAAGTCGTTGTTGTGATTTGTAAATTTTACAATATCTAAATAGGGTGGATGAAATATTATAAATTGTGCTGATTTTGAATTTAAATTTTGTAATTTTTCTTGGATTAAATGAGTTATATTTTCATTTGTATTATCATAATTTATTAGGCTATATCTTAAATTATCAAAATCATTTCCCATAGTATTTAAAACATATTCATACATTTTTTCGTTAATATCAATTCCTAAAAATTTTCTATTTAGTTTTTCACATTCATATAAAGTTGTCCCACTTCCAAAAAATGGGTCTATTACTAACTCATTTTCTTTAGTATAACGCCTAATTAGCTGATTTGGAATTTGTGGGATAAAATTGCCATGATATATATTTTTATGTTTGCCAGAATTATCTCTATTTTGTATAAGCCATAGGCTATTTACATCAATATTTACATTCTTCCAATTGCTTAAATCTACATCATTAAAATTCATAATTACACTTTAGCAACTCTTAGCTACTTCATAGCCACTTTTTAAGATGAGTTCTACATCTTTATGTTTTTCTTCGCCTTTTGTAGTCAGATAATCTCCTAGCACGATAGCGTTTATCCCTGCTTCAAACATAGCTTTAAAATCATCTTTAAATGCAAATTCTCTACCACCTGCAGCCATTAGTCTTGTATTTGGTAGTTTTTCTTTTGCAAGTTTTATTATATTAATAGCTTCTTCTTTGGTGATTTCTTTAGCCTTGATTTTTAAAGCTTCATTTTTTATATAAAAATTAATTGGACTTGTGTGCGGCTTTAAAGTCGCAAGAGCGTCAAGTAATTCAGCTCTTTGCTCATCACTTTCGCCTAAGCCAAAAATCCCACCACAGCAAATGCCAAGTCCAGCATTTATAGCGTTTTGATTAGTTTCATATCTTTCTTCATAAGTATGAGTAGTGCAGATATTTTTAAAATTGCTTTTGGCGGTTTCTAGGTTGTGATTATAACTATCTATTCCATGCTCTTTTAAAAATACTAAATCCTTATAACTAGCTCTTCCATTGCAGCCAATTAGGTGTAAATGCAAGCCACTTTCTTTAATAGCACTTGCTGCTCTTGCAATAAAATCTAGCTTTTTACTATCAATTCCACGACCAGAAGTAACAAGGCAAAATCCTAAAGCACCAGCTTCACTAGCTATTTTTGCTTCGTTTAAAATAGTATTAATATCCTTATAATCATATACATTAATATTTGTATTATAATGCTTACTTTGGGTGCAATACGCACAATCTTCGCTACAATTTCCACTTTTTACATTGCAAATTGAACATAAAAATATTTCTTTCATTTTATATCCTTTACTTGTTAAAATACAATTTATTCTAACTAAAAAGGATAAAAATGTATATATGTGGCATTCATACTGACGCTGGTAAAACTCATTTATGTGTTGCTTTGTGTAAAGCTTTTAATTATTCTTATTTTAAAATAGTTCAAGCAGGTTGTAATAAAGATAGCGATATTTTAAGGCGTTTTGTAAAGAATGTAAAAGTTCATAAAGAAGGGATATTTTTAAATACTCCTGCATCACCACACATAGCAAAAAAGGTTGATAATATTGAATATTCTATAAATGATTTAATCTTGCCTAATGATGATAAAATGATTATTGAATTAGCTGGGGGTCTTTTTTGTCCTATTGATGATAATTTAACTATGATTGATTTTATGAAAAAACATAAGCGTAAAGTAATTTTAGCTGCTAGGAATTATTTGGGTATGATAAATCATACGATTTTAAGTATAAAAGCATTGCAAGATAATGGTTTTGATATTGTTTGTGTTGTGATGATTGGTGAGATTGATACTAGACTTGATGAGTTTATTTATAATTATACGGGCGTAAATATAGCTCATTTAGAGTATTTTGATGAGTTTAACATAGATGAAAAGATACAAGAATTTAAAAATGAAATTGAAAAATATTTAAGGAGTTAGTTTTGGAAATAATTTATGTGATTTTGGCTATTTTGTTTTTAGTAATTATTATGGTTATTTTTACTTATAATTCTTTAATAGCAAGAAGAAATGATGTAAAAAATACTTATTCAAGTATTGATGTTGAACTTCAACAAAGATATGATTTAATACCTAATTTAATAGCTTCTATAAAAGCTTATTTTGAATACGAAAAAGATACTTTAGAAAATATTGTAAAACTTAGAGAAAATGCTATGTATTCAAATAATACTAAAGAAAAATTTGCTTTAAATAACGAACTAAGCAAAGCTTTAGGGAATTTAAATATAAAACTTGAAAATTACCCTGATTTAAAGGCAAACTCAAGTGTTAATAATCTTTTAAGTGCTTTAAAAGATTGTGAAGAGCAAATTAGTGCTGCTAGAAGAGCTTATAATTCGGCAGTTACAAGTTATAACAATTATTGCGAGAGTTTTCCAAATAATTTAATAGCTAATGCTTTTAATTTTATAAAAGCTGATTTTTATGAAGTAAAAGATGAAATTAAAAGCAATCCTAATGTAAAAGATTTATTTAAATGATTAAAACATTAAAACTTATTTTTATAGTTTTAGTTGTTTTTGCATTTTATAAATTATGTTTAGCAATAGATGATTATTATATTAGTAAGGATATGAATTTAATTCATTTTAGTCATTTTTTATATTTAGCGGTATCTTTAATATTACTTGCTTTATTAATTTATACTCTTAATCTTTTTTTATATGTATTGCCGTTTTTTTATAAACATAATTTCGTTTTGATTGAAGATAAGGAAAAATATAAAGATACATTAATAGCTTCTGATAGGGCTTATATTTTTAATGCTTATAGAAAAAATGGTTTAGATATTTTGTTTTGTTCTTTTTTAAAAGTTGATAGTATAGGTATGTTTGATGTTAAGATTAAGTATTTAAGTATTGATTTTTTTGGAACTTATATAAGGGTTAAGAAAAAAATTCATAATAATTTTGGTATTTTTGCTAATAGGAGATTGTTATTTTTATATTTTAATAATGGAATTTTATTTAATCAAAAGATTAGTTATTTGAGTGATAATGTAGAATTTAATAAAAAATTTATTTTATATCCTAGTGATATGGTTAAGGATTTTAAA